>PMJA01000010.1 GCA_003158415.1 Methylobacter sp. | reverse complement strand
CTCCAAGCACGGCATCCTGATCGTGCGATTTGCCAACGATCTGCAGGCGCAAGGCTTTGCCAAGCGTCAGGCGATCGAGGAGGCGGCTGCGATCCGTCTGAGGCCCATCCTGATGACCACCGCCGCGATGGTGCTGGGTGTTTTGCCACTCATTTTCGCAACCGGCGCGGGTGCCGTATCGCGTTTTAACATAGGCCTGGTCATAGCGACCGGCATAGCCATAGGCACATTGTTCACACTATTCGTAGTCCCTGCCGTATATCTCCTGATTGGACAGAATCATTCCAAGTTGGCTAAGAATACCGTGTAGCCAGACCGTCGCCTCTCCTGACCCGCCTCGATACATCCTGCGGTTTCCTCCCTCAATGCTTGTCCGACGCCTGCCCTCAGAGTTCTGCCGCATCCGGACAGACCTGAGTGGGAGGGCAGGCATCTTGACAACCCTTAACAGGAACGGACGTGCAGTTTTGCCTGGAGGTTTTAGCGGGAATAGAAGCTTAATTGTAACCACCTTTGTATCCAGTCGCCATTTTAAGCAATAAAAAAGGCCTTAGATTGCTCGTAAGGCCTTTATTTAGTTGGTTGGGCGTCGGGGGTTCGAACCCATGACCTATGGATTAAGAGTCCAGACAAAATACTATTTATCTTCGTTGATTACCATTGAATTATTCTACTATTTTTAAATATATCAATCATTTGCCTAACTTTTCCCTATTTGTTGTGTTGATAGGTATTCATCGATATACTATAAAAACGGTTACAAATTGGTTACATCTGGTTACAAACTGGTTACATTTAAAAGGTGGTTTTTTTGGCAAAAGTAAAGCTAACAGCGGGGCGTATTGCGGCCTTCAAGTGCGATGATAGCAAGGCTCAGGAATTTTTATGGTGCGCCGAAGTTCCCGGCCTTGGTGTTCGTGTTACGCCAAATTCAACCGTAAAAGGTTACATTTTCCAGTCAAAAGTTAAAGGCCAGTCAATGCGGGTTACGATTGGCAAAGTTAGCGTGTGGACTATTCCAGACGCGCAAGCCGAAGCCCGCCGCTTACAAATCATGATAGACAATGGCAATGACCCGCGCGAAGTGAAATCAGACAAAGCAGCCGCCAAAGTTGCAGCCAAGACAGCCAAAGAAGCCGAAGCCGCTGTACAGTTGATGCAGGTATCCCGTGAATCGGTACCGGTAGGCATAGCATGGGCTGAATATATCGCCGCGCGTAAACCGTATTGGTCTGAGAGTCATTACCATGACCATGAAAAAGATATGCACCCCGGTGGAGCAGTGCGGAGTCGTAGCACCGAACTTACCAAACCCGGCACACTCGCGTTACTGGCAACAGTTCGCCTAATTGATATGACCCCGGAGCGGGTGGAAGAGTGGGCAGCGGTTGAGACATTGAATAGACCGACACGCGCCCGCCTTTCGTTACGATTGTTAAAGGCATTTCTTTTTTGGTGCGCCAGACATCCAATTTACAAGGCAGTCATAACAGCCAACCCGGCACAAAGCAAAACAGCCCGCGAAAGCTTGGGCAAAGCCAAGGTTAAAAATGACGTGTTACAGCGCGAACAATTGCCCGCATGGTTTGTCGCCGTTAAGCAAATCGGTAATCCTGTTATTAGCGCTTATTTACAAACATTGTTGCTGGTCGGTTCACGCCGTGAAGAATTGGCGGCCCTACGCTGGGTGGATGTGGATTTTCAGTGGAATAGCATAACCATACATGACAAGGTTGATGGTTTTCGTATTATTCCATTAACACCCTATGTAGCGCAATTGTTGGCCGCATTGCCGCGCCGTAGTGAGTGGGTTTTCTCAAGCCCTAGTGCCGCATCTGGCCGACTGACTGAGCCACGCATTGCCCATAATAAAGCTTGTGCTATTGCCGGGTTGGAGATGACTTTGCACGGATTACGCCGTAGTTTTGCGACACTGTGCGAATGGACAGAAACACCCGCCGGAATCGCTGCACAAATACAGGGGCATAAGCCGCAAGGTGTGCGTGAACAAAACTATATCCGCCGTCCGCTTGATCTGTTGCGGATGTGGCATGTAAAAATAGAAGCGTGGATACTAGAGCAAGCAGGAATTGAATTTGTGCCAGTTCAGCCAGGTTTACGTGTAGTTGTGAACCAAATAAAATGCGACTATAAAAAATAGTGCAGAATTATATTCACTTGTGTTGATAAGTGTTAATTAACAGCATACAATTTGATCATGATAAAGAGTTTTCGGCATAAGGGCTTGCAAGCCTTTTTTGAGACGGGCAGTAAGGCTGGCATACAACCACACCATGCTGGAAAATTGCGCGTGTTGCTGACCACGTTGGACAGCGCAAAGCATGCGGATGATATGAACGCGCCAAGCTGGAAACTACATCCCTTGGCAGGCGGCCTTACCGGGCATTATTCCGTAACCGTAAACGGAAACTGGCGATTAACTTTTACCTTTAAAGGCGAAGATGCCGAACTGGTTGATTATCTGGACTACCATTAGGAGTAATTGAATATGAGCAGAATGCACAATCCAGCACATCCGGGCGAAGTATTGAGGGAATGGCTACCGGAAAATATGACCGTAACAGAAGCAGCAAAGGAATTACAGGTTTCCCGTGTTACGCTTTCTAAAGTGCTGAACGGTAAGTCCGGAGTGACGGCGGGAATGGCTTTGCGCCTTTCGGTGTGGCTTAGCACTTCCCCGGATGTTTGGCTTGGTATGCAAACGCAATGGGATTTATGGCAAGCTGAACAACAACCACGTCCGACTATCACGCCACTTGATAGACAGGCCGCATAATGAATGAAGCATCAAGACCCCACGACCAAACGGTTATCCGTACACTGGTAATCAGCCGCTTGATAGATGACCATATTTAACCTGCCCCATCCGGGCAGTATTTCAACCTCAATTTTGTTTTTAATGGGTCTCGAATCGGGCTTGCCATTTAAAACAGTGATTGAAAAAATACAACCTAATAATTTATTAGAAAATCAACAATATAGATTTTCTGAGTAGACTCTACGTATGCGGGCAGAATACGACCTCTGGCAAGCCAGAAAAAAACCGCAACCCAACATAAAACGGCTAAAATCCCTTACGTATTTTAACGGATAAATTGAGTCGAACGGCGGCTCTTGCCGACAGCTCTCCCCAGGTATATTTTTTTATTTTTCAATCTGTTATGCTTTTAGATGGTGTTTTATGGTGTTTTTTATTATATTATCGTAGGTGTGATAACATAATAAGTCATTAATAATCATGCTCTTAAGTGATATGTGTTTTAATAATCGTCGTCACAACACTAACGAAGAAAAGGAATAAATCTAAAATGACAAAATTAGTTGCTCACACAATAGAAACAGTATTACTAACAGATCTAATTGATACACATGAAAGAGAGATGGGGCTTAAGCCAATGGCTTTAGAGACCCAATTATTATTGGAGCGGGTCGAAGCCGGTGGGCATAGTGGTGAGTTTTTGGCGGACGCATTCATTAGCGCGTACCGTGGAACTGCGTTTAATCGCGGCTTGAACGAGCTTAATAGCTTGGATGCGGAGGGGTTCAGGTTATTCCACCAAATCCTGCATATGAAGCGAATTAAGGGCTGGAGCGATCACGCTCTGTTTCAAATTGAACAGCAAATACGGCTTATAAACGTATAAAACTGGACAAACGCCGTCGTTGTGATCTAGTTCAATTTTGTGACATGGCTATGCGCCTTGAAGCCTTACTAAACTAACACCTACTGAAGTAGGTGGATTTGCGCTCGACAATCAAAACCTAAATCAAGATCACCGTCTGAAGACCAGCAATTCCCAATTTGAAATT
>PMJA01000194.1 GCA_003158415.1 Methylobacter sp. | reverse complement strand
ATGGCATTGATGGCTGTGCCCACATTATTTGCCGGAACGCCGATTGCCTTTATCACCGCAGGGATTTTATCGCTGGCATTTATGGGTTTCGCAGGTCTAAATACAAAAATGTGACAGGAAAGCAGCCATGTATGTTTTATCCGCGATAGTTAGTTTAACTTTATTAGGTCTCATCTTAGGCTTGTTGCTGGGCATAGCCGCCAAGTATTTAAAAGTTGAAAGCAGTCCAATAGTCGACGAACTGGAATCCTTGTTGCCCGGATCACAATGCNNGGCCAATGCGGCTTTCCCGGTTGCCGGCCGGCCGCAGAAGCCTTGGCCGAAGGCAAAGCATCCGCTACGATATGCCCGCCCGGCGGTAGCGCACTAGCGGAACAAATCGCCGCGTTATTGGGCTTGGATCTGGATTTAAGTGAGGTAAAAGAACCCGAATTGCTGGTAGCCAGGGTCAGCGAAGCCACCTGTACCGGCTGCACCCGCTGTTTCAAAGTCTGCCCCACCGATGCGATAGTCGGCGCACCCAAACAAATTCATGCCGTCGTTGCCGATGCCTGCATAGGCTGTAAAAAATGTGTGGAAATCTGTCCGACCGAATGTTTGCAAATGCACCCGGTTGAAGTCACGTTACGGAACTGGCGCTGGACTAAACCGGTATTACCGGTAGCGAGTAATGCGTTATGTTAAGTTTCTTTTCAAAACAGCGTATCCGGGGCGGCGTTCATGCGGAAGAACACAAAGCCGCGACCGCCGCACTAACCATAGTCACCAGTTTCCCGTTGCCGAAAAAGCTGTATATACCGTTGCAGCAACATGTGGGCAAGCCTGCGGAACCCTTGATTCGGGTCGGCGATAAAGTGCTTAAGGGCCAGTTATTAGCTTACAGCCAAGGCATGATTTCCGCACCCGTGCATGCACCGAGTTCGGGCATCGTTATCGATGTCAATGATTATCCTGCACCACATCCGTCCGCGTTACCTATTCGTATGATCGTGCTGGAAACCGACGGCAAGGATGAATGGATAGAAGCCCAGGCGGTTGCCGACCCGTTTTTGTTGACACCCGAAGACATCAGTTTACGGGTCGGCGCGGCAGGCATCGTCGGCTTGGGCGGCGCGACCTTTCCCACGGCAGTTAAGCTCAATATGGGGCGGGAAAACCACATTGATACGCTCATTATAAACGGCTCGGAATGCGAGCCTTATTTAAGTTGCGACGACCGATTGATGCAGGAGCGCGCCGGGCAGATTATTGATGGCGTGCGTTTGATGCTGCATGGCATGGATACTGAGAACGCCGTAGTGGCGATTGAAGACAACAAGCCGCAAGCTTTTCTTTCCATGCAAGCCGCTGCCCTACCCTACCCTTTAATCAAGGTGATACAAATTCCTACCCGCTATCCAATGGGCTGGGATCGGCAATTGATACGTTATGTGACGGGCAAGGAAGTGCCGGTGGGTTGCCGCTCCTCGGAAATCGGCGTGACGATTCATAATGTCGGCACTGCGTATGCCGTTCATAACGCCTTACGGCACGGACAGCCGTTGGTGAGCAGGGTAATCACCGTGTCGGGCGGCGCAGTCGCCCGCCCCATGAACGTAGAAGTGCCGTTGGGTACATTAATTTCTGAACTGTTCAGTTTTTGTCAGGTAGATTCCGAGTTAACCGCGCGCATTATCATGGGCGGGCCGATGATGGGCGATGCTTTGCCGCAAACGGGTTTGCCCACGGTCAAGGCCACCAGCGGCGTACTGGCGTTAACGCAAAACGAATTAAAAAGCGACCAGGAACAGCCCTGCA
Organism: Methylobacter sp.; assembly: GCA_003158415.1. GTDB lineage: Bacteria > Pseudomonadota > Gammaproteobacteria > Methylococcales > Methylomonadaceae > Methylobacter_C. Next base: position 8,281 of record PMJA01000194.1, on the reverse strand, counting down.
TACGCTGCGCCAGTTGTGTCAGCGTTTGCCCTGCGGGGCTGCGACCTTTGGACATGGCGAACAATATCCGCATCAATCAACTGGATGTCGCCGTCGATTTAGGCCTGAAAGACTGCATCAGTTGCGGTTGTTGTTCTTATATCTGTCCTTCCAACATACCGTTGGTGCAGTATTTTAAATATGCCTCCGGTGAAGTCGCCGCCAGACAACAGGCTCAGCATAAATCCGAACAAACCAAGCGTTTGATTGATGCACGCAATGCCCGTATGGAACGCATAGCGCAGCAGCAACGCGAAGAAGAGCTGGCCCGGATAGCGGCAAAAGCGGAACGGGAACGTCTAAAAGCCGAACAGGAGATGGCAGTATGATCCATAGGAAACCCAATAGCGGCGCACATGTCGGCGCGGGCGCCAGCGTTAGTCATATTATGCGGCAGGTCATCCTGGCGTTGATGCCTGCGACCGCGTTTGGCCTCTGGTGTTTTGGCTGGCCGGCGTTGAACTTGTTTGTTATTACCGTGACATCGGCGGTTTTTTTTGAAGCCTTTTGCCTGCGTCTGTCTGGCAGAATCGCCAAGCCGGTCATTATGGACGGCTCGGCGGTGTTGACCGGCTGGTTGCTGGCGATGACGCTGCCGCCTTGGGCGCCGTGGTGGATAGGCGTGGTCGGTTCCGGCTTGGCGATAATTTTAGGCAAGCAGGTTTATGGCGGCCTGGGACAAAACCTGTTTAACCCCGCCATGCTAGCACGGGTCGCCCTGCTGATTTCCTTTCCTGTCGAATTGACCACCTGGGCGAATGTGTCGCCATTGTTTTTTTCACATTCGCCGGGGCTGGTAGAAAGCTGGCATATCACGTTTTTCGGCTTGGAAAATTTAGATGCCAGCACGGGTGCGACCACGCTGGGTTATATCAAAACCGAATTTTCGCAGCACCATTTGTTATCCGAAAGTTTGAAAGATTATTCCGGGGTTTTAAGCTTTATCGGCTGGACGCGCGGCAGTCTGGCGGAAACCTCTACGCTGTTGTTAGGTCTAGGCGGCGTGTGGTTGATCCGGCAGGGCATTATTCAATGGCATATACCGGTCGCTTTATTGCTGACGGTAACGGTGTTGTCCGGTTTTTTTCATAGTATTGACGATCAGCATTACGCCAGTCCGTTTCTGCACCTGAATTCAGGCGCGATGATGTGTGTCGCATTTTTCATCGCCACCGATTATGTCACCTCGCCCAACACCAAGGCTGGACAATTGGTATTCGGCGCCGGTTGCGGACTGTTGATTTTCGTGATCCGTACCTGGGGCGCGTATCCTGAAGGCGCGGCGTTTGCGATATTGCTGATGAATGCGGCGACGCCGCTGATAGACCATTATATCCATCCCAGGATTTACGGACGTGACCGTAAAGGCAAGCCTTTGGAAATTCCAAAATCGTAGAGAGGATTCATTATTTTATAGTTCCCACGTTCCGCGTGGGAATTCATCCGGCAACGCTCCAGCGTTGCGTGACGCCAGAGCGTCACAAGCGGCTTCCCCACGCGGAGCGTCACTGCCCACAGTTAAGGCGTTAAAGGCAGGAGTACAACGGCTTTAGCCGTTGATGGGACTACAGCCCGTCGTTAATAGCAACGGCTAAAGCCGTTGCANNGTTGCACTCCTGCTTAACTTAATGGCATTGACGCGGAGCGTGGGAACGATTAAATCAGTGAATCTGTAGCAACACTATCAGTTGAGCAGTTACTAATGTTTGAACAGAGCGTAAACCATGAAACTAGACCCAGCAACCATCGAACGCTTAAAAGAGCAAATCGCCCATTACCGGGCGTTTTTAAAAGACTGGCTGGAACCGTCCAATCTGGCACGTCTACGGCCCACGCTGGAATTTCAAACCGGTATTTTAGCTGGCTTCGCCTTGCTGGCCAGCGTGTTGCTGGGCGTGACCAATTGCAGCACCGAAGGCACGATACAACGGAGACTTGATGAAGATTTAATAAAATCGCTGGAAGAAGTCGTCCCTGCCGCGCTGCATGATAACGACATGCTCCGCGATACGCGGATCATCCCGTCCGCCGGTTTTAATATCGGCGCCGATGAAACCACCGTGTATCTGGCTAAAAAATCCGGCATAGTCACCGCCGTGTGTTTTAAATTTATCGCTCCCGACGGCTATTCCGGCGCCATCAATATGATTATGGGCGTAGACCGGGACGGCAATATTCTGGGCGTACGCGTACTGAACCACAAAGAAACGCCGGGGCTGGGCGACAAGATTGAAGCGGCTAAGTCAAATTGGATATTAAGCTTTGTCGGCCGCTCCCTGGACAACCTGACGCCGACCCAGTGGGCGGTTAAAAAAGACGGCGGCGTCTTCGACCAGTTTGCAGGAGCTACCATCACCCCGCGCAAGTCGGTGCAGGCCGTTAATCGCGGCTTGCAATTGTTCCAAGCCCATCAAGCACAACTCATTAATCCTTGAGGAAATCGCCATGTTACTATCGGAAACTTATCACAAAATCGCCGCTGACGGTATTTGGAACAACAACATCGTCTTCGGCCAAAATCTGGCGCTGTGCCCCTTGCTGGCCGTAACCGGAACAGCCACCAACGGCCTGGGCATGGGCTTGGCGACGCTAGTGGTTATTATCGCGTCCAACGGGCTTATTTCATTGACGCGGCATTTAATTCCCGGTGAAATCCGTATCCCGATATTCGTGCTGCTCATCGCCGCTCTGGTCACCTTAGTCGATATTTTAATGAATGCCTGGGCGCATGAGCTTTACAAAGTGCTGGGTTTGTTCATCGCCCTGATCGTCACCAATTGCGCGCTATTAGGCCGCGCCGAAGCCTTTGCTTCCAAGCAGCCGGTCAAAGAAGCCTTATGGGACGGCCTGATGATGGGCTTGGGATTTACCCTGGTTCTGGTCGCCCTGGGCGCGGCGCGGGAAATAACTTCGGCGGGCACGCTGTTCGCCAATGCCTCGTTGCTGCTGGGCGAGTCGTTCAAGTTTCTGGAAGTCACCGTGATACCCAACTATAAGGGCTTTTTATTGATGGCGCTACCGCCGGGCGGCTTTATTATGTTGGCTTTTCTGATCGTCGGTAAACGACTGATAGACCAAAAACTCGCACAACGCAAAATACAGCCCGCTCTAATAAGCGCCGCTATCACTGAATGAGGAATTGTTATGAATGTCGGTGTTTGTTACGCAGAAGTCGATAGACAATTATGGATGCGCCTGGAAGTCCCTGACAGCAGCACCATAGAAGAAACAATCAATTTATCCGGTTTATTAAAACTTTACCCGGAAATAAACTTAAATCTCCAAAAGGTTGGCATCTTCGGCAAAATCGCCCCCTTGGATACCCCTGTAAAGGATGGGGATCGAGTGGAAATTTATCGTCAAATAACCGTCGACCCCCAGACAGTGCAACGGCGCAGGCGCTAGTGTTCACAATACGAACAGCGACGTCAGCCGATATTCCTCAACTGGTAGCGCTATTAAACGCGCTGTTTGCCATCGAAGCCGATTTTTATTTCGACCCGGATAAACAAACGCACGGCTTGAATCTGCTGCTGGCTAGCGCAAAGGACAGGATTTTTGTAGCCGCATCGCTAAAAGATAATAAAGTGCTTGGGCTATGTACGGTGCAAACGCTGATTTCAACAGCGGAAGGCGGGCCAGTCGGTTTGCTGGAAGATTTAATCGTCGCGGCAAATTTTCGTCATCAGGGTATTGGTGCAAAATTGCTTGCCGAAGCTGTTAACTGGGCTGAATGCCAAGGCCTTAAACGTTTGCAGTTATTGGCGGATAAGAACAACGGGGCGGCTTTGGATTTTTATCAAAAACAGGGCTGGCAAGCTACACAGCTGGTTTGCTTGCGTAAGTGTTAAGTGATTTCCGTGAAAGAATTACCCTGATTATCTGTTTTAATTCACCACGAAGACGCGAAGGACACGAATGACACGAATGACACGAAGAAAAGCATAACAACATATCTACGCGGTGAATAAAAGCGGATAAATTGAGATAGGCTGGTTACTGCGTTTTATCTAACAGATCGGCTAAGCTATGCACAGGATTTAATTTATTTACTCGCCGTCCCGCCTTGTTTTTAACTGCGTCAGCGCTGGCTCGATCGCCTTCCGCCATGTCTATGCCTAAACTATCCACAATCAGCCCGGCTATAGTCATGTAGGTCGGGTTAGCGATAGCTTAACCCGACCTACATGACTGGATGCGATTTTTTATCACCGCGTAAAACGTAAAGTTGACCATTACACCCTCTGCTCCACAATCTGCACCCGCTGGGTAATGCCGCAGACAAGGGTGTACGGTATGGTATCCGCACAAATGGCAATTTCTTCTACAGCCAATCCATCGCCCCACAAAGTTACCGGGTCACCGGGTTTTGCATCGGGCTGCGTTTCCAGGTCAACGGTAATCATGTCCATAGACACCCGGCCGATCAGCGGAACACGCTGTCCGTTAACCAGTACCGGCGTTCCGGCTTTGGCGTAACGCGGATAACCGTCGCCGTAACCGATGGCGACCACGCCCAGTGTGGTCGGCTTTATGCACGTCCATGTTCCTGAATAGCCGACTTTATCGCCTGTTGCGATAGGTTTTACCGCAATCAAGCGTGAATGCAAGCCCATCACCGGCTTTAATCCCAGCTGCTCGCCGGTACTGTCCGCAAACGGTGAAATGCCGTACAACATAACGCCGGGGCGCACCCAATCGGTTAGCGCTTCTTGCCAAGCTAAGATACCGGCCGAGTTGGCAATACTGCGCTCGTTCCCAAGCGCCGCCACCGTCTCATTAAACAAACGGATTTGTTTCAATGTAGTTGCATCCTGTTTATCATCGGCATTGGCTAAATGCGTCATCAGACTGATGGGCCGTTTGATGATGGAACAGCGGTTTAAGCGTTGATAAACCGCATTAAATTCGTTGGGCTTAAACCCCAAGCGGTTCATGCCGGTATCGAGTTTTAACCAGATGGCGCAAGCGTCTTGTTCCGCCCTGCTTTCAAAAATTTCAACCTGAATAAATGAATGCACCACGGGATCCAATTTAAAGTTCAGCAAGGCATCCAATTCTTCGACGCAGGTAAATCCCTCTAATACCGCAATCCTGTTTTTTATCCCGGCCTTACGCAAACGAACGCCTTCGTCCACCCGCGCCACGGCGAAAGCATCGGCACTTTGCAAGGCTTCGGCGATGCGCAGCAAGCCATGCCCGTAACCGTTGGCCTTGATTACGGCCATGATTTTTGCATCCGGCGCGTAACGGCGCACCACTTGCAGGTTATGCTGCACGGCTTCCAGGTTCAGTACCGCGTAAGCTGCCGGCGTCATTCATAGTCTCCCGCGTCATAAGTTCCGGAAAAATTTTCAAAGCGCGTATATTGCCCCAAAAAGGTCAGCCTGACCGTGCCCAGCGGGCCGTTACGCTGCTTACCGATAATGATCTCGGCGATGCCTTTATCGGGACTATCTTCGTTATAGACTTCGTCGCGATACACAAACACAATCAAATCGGCATCCTGCTCAATAGCGCCCGAATCGCGCAAATCGGACATCACCGGGCGTTTGTTGGGGCGCTGCTCCAGGTTCCGGTTGAGCTGCGACAAGGCCACCACCGGCACATTCAATTCTTTGGCCAAGGCTTTTAAGCCCCTGGATATGTCGGAAATTTGCTGCACTCGGTTTTCGCCGCTGGAGGGCGACTGCATCAGTTGTAGATAATCGACAACGATCAGCCCCAACTGGCCATACTCGCGTGCCAAGCGTCTGGCCCTGGCGCGCACTTCGGTCGGCGTTAAGGCGGGCGAATCGTCTATAAATAATTGTGTGCCGGACAGTAAACTAATAGCCGAAGTCAGGCGCGGCCAATCATCGTCGTCCAGTTTTCCGGTTCTGACTTTATGCTGATCGATACGGCCTAATGACGACATCATGCGCATGGCGAGCGAATCGCCGGGCATTTCCATACTGAATACCGCAACTGGTTTATCGCTATGCAGGGCAATATTTTCGGCCATGTTCATGGCTATAGTCGTTTTTCCCATCGACGGCCTGCCCGCCACAATAATCAAATCGGCGGGCTGCAAACCGGAGGTTAATTCATCAAGATCGGTAAATCCGGTGCCAGCACCGGTGATAGCGCCTTCCTGTTCGAACAGCGTTTCGATTTTATCGACGGCTTTAGCCAGCAACGATTTAATGGGTATAAAACCGCCGCCCTGCCCCCGTTGCCGTTGTTCCGCTATTTGAAAAACCTGGCGTTCGGCATTCTCCAGTAATTCAGCGGTATCGCGGCCCTCGGTCTTGAAAGCGGAATCCGAGATTTCGGTGCCGATATGGATCAGTTGCCGCAATACCGAACGATCCCTGACTATATTGGCGTAAGCGACGATATTGGCGGCGCTGGGCGTATCTTTTGCCAGCATGATTAAATAAGACATGCCGCCAACATTATCCAATTCTCCGATGGCTTTTAACGCATCCGACAAGGTGATCACATCGAAAGGTATTTGTTTTTCCGCGAGTTCTTCTATCTTCCTGAAAATCAGCTGGTGGCTGCGGCGGTAAAAGTCCGTTTCAACCACCTTGTCAGCGATGGAATCCCAGGTTTGATTATCCAGCATTAATCCGCCCAACACCGATTGCTCGGCCTGTATGGAGTTAGGCGGAACCTTTAGGGCATCCAGTGAATAATCACGTTCGATGGAATAATTTTCAGGCATGGTTATTAAAGCAAAAGAACAAATGGTAACACGACGAGGGCTTTCAGTCATGAGCTACACGGTTAACAGATTAAGTCCCGCTATTGTGATTCACCCCGAAAAACCGGCATTTCCAGGCAAAAACCCGGCCATTGACCCTGGAGCTATAGGATAAATCGCGCATTTATAGCACACTGTAGCCTTGCGCTTCGATACCGGCACTATCACACACTTTGTAGGAGTTTATATGACAACCCACCCTCAGAACCCGCAACCCAACCGCCAAACGCTTTATGTCGCAATAGCGCTGATGCTCGGCATAGCGGTCGGCGAATTGCTCAATCTGACACTGGGCAGCGCCGGGACGTCCAACCCTGCGCTGAATCAAATCGTTGAGGTTTTTTCGATATTGACCGATATTTTTCTTAGACTGGTCAAGATGATTATCGCGCCGCTGGTGTTTTCCACGCTGGTGGTCGGCATGGCCAAAATGGGCGATATACAAACCGTAGGCCGCATCGGCGTCAAGGCGCTGCTATGGTTCTTCTCGGCGTCATTATTCAGCCTGTTGCTGGGCATGTTGCTGGTGAATGTGTTTGAACCGGGAAGTGCCCTGCATATCGCGTTACCGGCGATAGGAACGGAAACCGGGCTGCCGCAAGTTAAGCCAACGCTGAGTTCTTTTGTCGCGCATATCTTTCCCAAAAGCATCGTCGAAGCGATGTCCAGTAATGAAATCCTGCAAATCGTGGTGTTTGCCCTGTTTTTTGGCATCGCCTGCGCATCACTGGGTGAGCTGGCACGACCTACGGTCAAACTGCTCGATTCGTTGAGCCATATCATGCTGAAAGTTACTGGTTACGTCATGCACTATGCGCCGGTGGCGGTGTTTTCCGCTATCGCCTCGGTCATCGCCCAACACGGCATCGGTGTGTTGCTGACTTACGGCAAATTTATCGGTGAATTTTATTTAGGGCTGCTGTTGCTATGCAGTCTGCTGGGCTGTGTGAGTCTACTATTTTTAGGGCGCAGAGTAGTGTCCTTGCTACGCCATATCCGCGAACCCATGCTGCTGGCTTTTGGTACGGCCAGTAGCGAGAGCGCCTACCCTAAGTTATTACAGCAATTGGAACGTTTCGGTTGTGATGAAAAGGTCTGCGGTTTGGTGTTGCCTTTGGGTTATTCATTCAACCTCGACGGCAGCATGATGTATATGACCTTCGCCGTGCTGTTCATCGCCCAGGCTTACGGTATCGATATGCCACTCACCGATCAGCTCATTATGCTGCTGGTGTTGCTATTCACCAGCAAAGGCGTGGCGGGCGTACCCAGAGCCTCGTTGATTGTCATTGCCGGTACGCTATCAATGTTTCATATCCCCGAAGCCGGTTTGCTGCTGTTGTTAGGGATAGACCAGATTCTGGATATGGGCCGTAGCGCCACTAATGTGTTTGGCAACAGCATTGCGGCGGCATTGGTGAGTAAGTGGGAAAAGGCGTTGCGATAGCAACGTATTTTATACAGCTTAAAGCATATCACCACGAAGACACGAAG
>PMJA01000077.1 GCA_003158415.1 Methylobacter sp. | reverse complement strand
CAGGTTGTTAAACGATGCCGTCACTTTGGGTTGGGTTAACAAAGGAGATGTAGCCGCGACCGTAAATGCTTGATAACTGGACAGGCCGAGCAGATTGGCGAGGCTGGTTTTAGACAGTTCTATGCCGTTGGCGGCCCTGATTTCGGCCTCCTGCATTTGCGCCATTTGCACTTCCAGAGACAGCACATCAGATTTAAGCACGGTTCCGGCATCAAAACGCAGTTGCGTCTGCTTTAACTCGCTGGCGATTGCCAAAATGGAGTTTTGGGCGACTTTATGCGCTTCCTGCGCAGCTAAATAAGCATAATAGGTCGCCGTTACCGCTTCAATCAAGGCATTATGCACGGCTGAGCGTTCAAACTCGGCGGCGCTTATGCCTAATTTTGCCGGTAACCGGGATTATTAATGTTCTGGATAGAGTTTGAATTAAAATCCCGTTGCGCCACGATCATGGCAAAGACCTGCGCGGGATTGTTGGATTGCTCATAGCCGACTTTGGCGCTTACTTGCGGATAAAACGCCGACAAGGCCACGCCCAATTGAGCCTCAGCCTGACTGATGCGTTCTGCGGCAATTTGCAGGTCGGGATTGTTGACCAATGCATAATCGATGGCCTGATCCAGCGTAAAAGATAGGGCTATTGCATTTTCCGGCGCCGCTTTATCGGTTGGATGTTCAAAAACAGCATCCGCCGCCGCTGAAAAATTCGACAGCATAATGATCGGAAACAGCCCCCATGCCAGTCTGTTTTTTATTGTTTTAAGCATAATCTTCGCGCACCGGTTAAAAATTGGCAAAACTCGTTATACATTTTTATTTCACCACGAAGACACGAAGAGCACGAAGAAAAGCCAATAACTTCGTGCTCCCTTCGGCTACGCTCAGGACAAGCTTCGTGGTTTTTATGTGGTTTGCGTAAGTTAGTACACTAACCCAAGCAATCAAAAAGCACAGCCCGGTTTAACGCCCAGTTTTTTAAGCAGTATGGCCATGGGGCAAAATCCCGTAAACGCTGATTGCAACAGATTGGCGCCGACAAACCCCGTAAACCATAACCAGTGTGGGGAATGAAAATGCGCCAGCAACAGACTGATCAGGATAAAACTACCGGCAACCGCAAGTACGATTCTATCAATGCTCATTTTATTTACCTTTGATCCGAACTACGCCCATTAATTTGAGTATTGCTTTTTCATAATAAGGTTCGCTAATGCCTTTTCTTACCTTACGCATAAAATATTTCTCGAAGGCGATTTTAGCCGTATGCACCCATTTACCCTGAGCCGACCAAGTTACATTACGCGGAGGAATTTGCGGCATAGCCAGAAAAGCCACCCCAGAATCGCCAAAATCGGCCAGACATAAGGCATTCCAGGTTGCGTGGTGCGAGGGTGCCTTGCCTGCCAATTCTTCCGCAATATTATGCGCGGTAGTCGTCACCATCGACTCGATCATGTAGCCGGTTTTTGGAGCGCCGACCGGCAGAGGCGTCTTTTCAACCGGCGGAATCGCAATACAAACGCCGATGGAATAGATGTTTTTAAAGGTAAGATTACGCTGATGCTCATCCACCAACACAAAGCCGCGCGGATTAACCAAGCCTTCAACATCGACATGACGCACGGCGTCAACGCCGGTAAACGCGGGTAACATCATCGAATGCTTAAAAGGCAGTTCATGTTTTTTCTTATCCTTACCCTCATCATCGACTTCAGTGACAAACATCATGCCCGATTCGATTTTATCGACCTTGGCATTAGTTATCCATTTAATATGCCTGTGACGCATGGCGCTTTCCAGCATGCTTTTGGTGTCGCCGACGCCGCCTAAACCCAAATGCCCGATATAAGGCTCTGCGGTCACAAATGTCATCGGCACTTTATCGCGGATTTTACGTTTACGCAGTTCCGTTTCCAGTATCATCAGGTATTCATAAGCCGGGCCGTAACAGGAAGCGCCCTGTACCGCACCGATCACAATCGGGCCGGGATTTTCCATGAACTTGTCCCAATCTTGCGCAGCAATCGCTGCATGATCGACATGACAGACGGAGGAAGTATAACCGTCCGGCCCTAAACCGGGAATTTCATCGAAGGCCAGACGCGGCCCAGTGGCAATAATCAAAAAGTCGTAAGCAACGGCCGAGCCGTCAACCAGCTGAACCTGGTTATTAAGCGGATCAACTTTTGCCGCCGCTTTTTGTATAAATTCTATGCCTTTCTTTTTCATCACCGGCGCTAACTCAATCTTCAAGTCTTCAGGCTTACGGTAGCTGGTTGGAACCCACGGATTTGAAGGTACAAAATGAAACGTAGGCGAATCGGAAATCACGATGACCTCATGATGTTTTCCTACCGTTTCCTTCATTTCGTAAGCCATCGGTACGCCACCTATGCCTGCGCCTAAAATTACAATACGAGCCATGCTGTTCTCCTCATTAAAGTTTATTGTTTTTATGGTGACTTTGAATCACTGTAACCCCGAAAAATCAATCGGCACAAGCACTGAACAACGAAAAGAGAAAAATCATTGGCCGGTAATCCATCAGACAAAAGCACCGAAAAACTTAAAAGTAAATCAATATATTAGCAACTACTAATATAGATTAGCACACGCCACCCTAGCATTCAAGATTAATTTATCGGCAAGGCTTGTTGCCGCCGAATAGTTTATGGTGGATTGCCTAACTATGCGTTATAAGCGTCCAGCGCTACCAGACCAGTAGGCAGGAATAAGACTTTTTCGAGCACAAGCGAGAAAAAGCGTTTCCGGCACACCGACAACTACATTGACAATTTCCGCGTATGGGTACTGCGGAGGATTAGGCCATGCTCACACCCAGGGATAGGAATGCGAGCATGTTTGAACGGTTGTTAGCTTGCTCTACCGACTTCTGTAGCGGCGGGTACTTCAATTAACCGGCCTGATTTAACGTCGTAGATATAACCGTAAACGGGGATGTCGGAAGGAACCAGCGGATGATTCCTAATGCGGGTTACATCTTCAAAAACGCTTTGTTCTTGGTCTTTAATGGTCAACCAGTCGATGTATTTGCCTTCTGCTGAACCAGGGCCTTCGCAGCAGTCATGCCAGCCGTCGGCATCGACGGAGGCGGTTTTTAAGCTGCTGCCTAACAGGCCACGCATGACGTCGTCGGTAAACGTTTCCATGCCGCAGTCGGTATGATGAACGACAAACCATTCACGGGTTCCCAGTAATTTATAGGAGATGACCAAAGAACGGATGGCATCATCACTGGCACGGCCGCCGGCATTACGAATTACGTGGGCATCACCTTCAGATAAGCCCGCATATTTGGCGGGATCCAAGCGGGCATCCATACAGGTCAAAATCGCAAAATGTCTTCCGGGAGGCATAGGCAATGCGCCTTTGTCACCGAAATCATTCACATAATCTCTGTTTGCCGCTAAAACTTCATTAAGAATTTTACTCATAAACACCTCTCATTATTATTGTTGGGCCATAAAAAAACCGCTTGCTCCTGATCACTTAAGGAATGAAAAAGACCAAGCGGCAAGTAGACTACTATCTCCGGTTTAGAGTCTACTCCAATAAAGCAGGGTTTCAAATAGCGATATAGGTTATACAATATAAACTCAAAGTTTATAAAAGATCGAATATGGCTAAATTAAATAATACACAGGTATTTTGCCGGATTGTTGAGTTGGGCACTTTTACAGCGGTTGCCCGCGAAATGAATCTTTCAGCGATGATGATCAGCAAGTACATGGCTCAGCTGGAAGAATCTTTAGGGGTTGCCTTATTAAACAGGACAACCCGGCAACTCAGCATGACCGAAGCGGGGAAAATATACTATCACCGCAGCAAGCAACTGCTGGAGGATTTTTCGGAACTGGAAGAATATACCTCGCAACTGGGTTTACAGGTAAAAGGCACTTTAAAAATCAGCGCGTCGATCGATTTTGGCGGACTTTATATGGTGCCTGCCATTGATGCGTATCAGCGCGCATATCCCGATGTCAAAATTTTGATGACCTTGCATAACAGCCATGTTAATTTAAGCGAAGGCAGTTTCGATTTGTCTATCCTGGTCACGGATACGCTTGATTTGGGCGTGGTTGCCAGAAAAATTTCCCAAACCCGATTATGCACTTATGCATCTCCCGACTATATCGCTGAACACGGTGAGCCGCAAACCATTGCCGAGTTAAGCTCGCATCGCTGCTTACATTATATGGACACACCGCATAAAGATTATTGGGTGTTTAATGACGGTGGCGAAGAGGTTAAAATCAAGGCGAACTGGCACTTTGCCTCAAACAATGGCAGGGCCCTGTGTCAGGCGGCCGCTTTGGGCATGGGCATAACCCAGGCACCTGAATTATCGGTGATGAATTATCTGGAACAGGGCCAGTTGATCGAGATTTTGCCGAATTTCCGTATTCCCTCGCTAAAGATTTATGCGACTTACCTGCAAAGACGTTTTCTGCCCTCCAAGTTGGCTACATTTGTGGACTTTTTAATCAAGTACTTT
>PMJA01000162.1:13464-19438 GCA_003158415.1 Methylobacter sp. | reverse complement strand
GCCGTTTTCTTCGCTGTCCGTCAATAATGCCTGCATTCCTAAGCAAATGCCCAGCAACGGTTTCGTTTTGGCAACGCACTGAATAACCTCAGCTAAACCCGATAGCTTAAGCGCCTGCATACAATCGCGCATCGCCCCGACGCCGGGAAAAACCACGCGATCGGCTTGCAAGATCAGAGCGGGATCGGCCACGATGCGGACATCGACATTTGGTGCGGCGTGTTGCAGGGCTTTTGCANNTTCCGTAATCAATAACAGCGACAGTAGACATATTAAAACAGGCTAAAGACTAAAGGTGAAAGGCTAAAGACAGCCTTTGGTTGACGGCATTATACCTGCCATTCGCGTATCGGCGGTAATCGCCATGCGTATGGCCCGACCCAGGGCTTTAAAAATGGTTTCGGCGACATGATGCGCATTGGCGCCTTTCAAGCTATCGATATGCAAAGTGACTCCGGCATGATTGACAAAACCCTGAAAAAACTCCCGGAACAAATCCACGTCAAAACTGCCGATCATGGCTTTCGGGTAGCTAACGTCATAGAACAAACCGGGGCGGCCGGAAAAATCGATAACCACTCGGGACAAGGCTTCATCCAGCGGAACGTAAGCATGCCCGTAGCGATAAATGCCTTTTTTGTCACCGATAGCTAGCGCAAACGCCTGGCCTAGCGTAATGCCTATATCTTCAACGGTGTGATGGGCGTCAATCTCNNGAGGCACGCCCGTTACGAATGAGGCTTCACCCGTTCCGTCCAGGTTGATTTTTATTTTAATTTGGGTTTCGAGCGTATTACGCTCGACTTCAGCGATTCTTTGGGTCATTTTTTTAAATAGTGTGGGTGATCAAAATAGGGTCAAAGCGGGCTTGCGTTACCAGCGAGAAATTCATCATCAGCATGTTTACCGGCAGCATCCAGGCGACCGGACAAAATATCAGCCTCGATTTTTTTATCCCACTGATCAGCCGCAAACTCTTCAAAACATTCTGATTGTGCAAGAGTTTCGTTGTCAGGCAGTTGTGAAGCAGCCATTTCAAAGGCTTGAATGTTGCTCATCATCTTACTCCAACAGTTAATATCGAATTTTTAAGGTTAAAAACCGCGTGCATTTGTAGAGCCGTCAAATGGCTTTATCTTTTGCTCGCCATTTACTGATAAAACGGTGGGCAGAAAAGCGTTGCACATACTACTTGGCTAGTGAATGTGTCAGCAAGGTATAGTTTCATCTTTACCTCAGTTTATTTCGATTTACTTGACCACTCTTGCCACTTTTCCCCTTTGTGAGGTTCTTTTTTTCCTTTTATCCATTCACCGACGATCTCGTCGTTCCAATATATATGACCCTCATAATCGAAATCCGCACCTAAAACTTTATATTGTGGATCACCACGCCGAACATCTCTGAGATATTCAAAGTAATAGAATTTGCACGATCTAATGTCTTTATTGACCTTGTTGTAGCAGTAATCTGAAGGTATTACGCTATCTCTGTTGGTCTCTGGGTATGCGGCCTCAATCATGTCTTTGATCTGCTTTCCCGTCAGGGTCTCCCCAAAACGGCTGGGATCAAAAACTTTTCGAACTTTGTCCCATATTTTTTCGCTGGATGAACTACTCAAAACCTTAATCTGCGGTAGTTTCAGTTCCTTTATTGGCTTGCCGACAGTTTTTTGCTGCTCTTCTTCGCTAGAGAAATACAGAAGAAATTCGTTATCGTCTTTTTGCTTAAGAAATTCGATGAGATAAGCAACTGAAAATGCTCTCCACTCGAGTCCGTGGTGATCCAATGAGCGCCCAAAGCTTGGAGGCACATGATTTCCAATGAGCATGACCCTGATGGTAGGATCATTAGGAAATAATAGCTCGCCTTCATAATCCATTAACTGCCCAATATCTTTACGTAGAACCGTACCTCTCTTCACTTCTACGATCAATCGTCCCCCACGCTTATCTTTGAACAGTAAATCGATGCGCTTGCCATTGATAGAAATTTGCCTTCCTTCAAGTAACAGGCCGACCTCTATTAATTCAGAATACCTAGCTAGGATGCTTTCAAGATCTTGCTCATACATATTAATTGTTTAGGTTTATTTGACGGTTCAAAATGACAGTCCACCGCATCGCGAACTTTGTGATGTAAATCATTTATATCATCGGCTTCGGTAAAGATAGCCGCGTCCAAAGCTTTTGCTGTAAAACCGCCTTCGGGCGCATCCTCGATTAAAAATATAATTTCATTCACGCTTTATTCCTTGTTTTATTTAAGCCATGTTACCTGAAAGGCTTATAAATTACAGGGCTTAACAGTCCAGTCGACGATTTTTCGCCAGGAATGCAGTATCCTTACCCTACAGAAAAACTTTCCCCGCAGCCGCAGGTGCCTTTAACATTGGGGTTGTTGAACTTGAAAGCCTCGTTGATACCTTCTTTGCGGTAATCCAGTTCTATGCCGTCAACCAATTCCAGGTCGCTACCCGGTACGATGACTTTAACGCCGAAACCTTCAAATACCTCATCATTTTCACTCAACGTATCGGCGTAGTCCAGCACATAGGCATAACCCGAACAGCCGGATTTTTTTACGCCCAATTTTAAACCGATCCCATTGCCGCGTTTTTCCAGCTGTTTTTTAATTTGACGCGCCGCACTTTCAGTTAATGTAACAGACATAACACCCTCTTTATGCTTGGCAAACCAAGACTTTTAATAGATTAATAAATTCGAAAATTTCAGCTTCAGTATTGGTAAGCCCCAAACTGATGCGGATGGCGCTTTTGGCAAGACCGGCTTCCACACCCATGGCCGTGAGCACCGGACTGGGTGCGGCGCCGCCGCTGGCGCAGGCCGAGCCGCTGGAAACAGCAACGCCTTTTTGATCCAGTTTCATCAGCAGCATTTCGCCATCAATATTCGGAATGCCAAACTGGATGGTATTCGGCAACCGGTTAGCCTGTTCTGCAAAAATGCTTAAGCCGGGGAGGGTGCTTAAGCCTTCCTCCAGCAGTTTTCTTAAAGCCAGCAGTTGTGCGCTACGTTGGGCAAGTTCCGTCTTGGCAAGTTCCGCCGCTTTGCCGAAGCCGACGATGGCGGCGACATTTTCAGTGCCTGCCCTGAGTCCCTGTTCCTGTTCGCCGCCCAGCAGGAGCGGGGTTATCGCCACGCCTTTTTCAAAGACCAGTGCGCCGCAGCCTTTAGGGCCGTAGAGCTTGTGACTGGATAGCGACATCAACTGTACGCCCAATTGCTTAAATGATACCGGAATTTTACCCAATGCCTGTACGGCATCGGTATGAACGCGGATGCCGTTGGCGCTTAGCTGCCGGGCAACAGGCGCCAAGTTTTGGATGATCCCGGTTTCATTGTTTGCCAGCATGATCGAAACCAGATCCGGCTTTGCTTTAATCAACTGATCAATAGCTGCCGGTGTGACAAGTCCGTCGGCATCGACATCAATGATGCTTAGCTGCGCGCCCAGGCTTTTTAAGCGTAGCGCAGGTTCAGTGATGGAGGGATGTTCAATGGCGGAAATGGCCAGTTTGCCTTGGGGAGCTAAGGCGGCTAATGCCAGATTATTCGACTCGGTGCCGCCGCTGGTAAAAATGATTTGCGAGGCCGGGGCGTCGACCAGCGCCGCGACGTGTTCGCGGGCGGTATCAATGGCGCTACGGACGATTCTGCCCTGACGGTATAAGCTGGAAGGGTTGCCGTAAAAGGAGGTCAGAAACGGCAGCATTGCCGCCAACACCCGATCATCGACGGGTGTGGTGGCATTGTGATCAAAGTAACTCATTCAGATTGGCTATTAATTCCGTATGGCGATGTACTTCAACAACTTGAGATGCTTCCATGTCCTGTCTTTTGGCAACTTCCTTGACGTGATGTTTTTCTAAAAGATGAGCCAGGGTGATGCCTTTTAAATAATCCCTGATTTGGTCGCTCAAGCCCATCCATAAATCGTGGGTTAAACAGGCCTGCTCTTTTTGACAATTGGCTTCACCGCCGCATTTAGTGGCCTCAAGCGGCTCATCGACAGCGGCAATAATGTCGGCAATATTAATGTCGTGGGCTTGGCCTGCCAGTGTATAGCCGCCGCCTGGGCCGCGTATGCCTTTTACCATGTTGGCGCGACGTAAGCGTGCAAATAATTGTTCCAAATAAGACAGGGAAATAGTCTGGCGGGCCGCAATATCGGTTAAGGTCACGGGTTTTATTTCACTATGGAAAGCCAGATCGAGCATTGCCGTTACAGCATAACGGCCTTTAGTTGTTAAGCGCATGAGAAAATCCCTTAAATAAGTAAGTAATTAAGGTTACTATACTTAACCTAGCAAAATAGTCAACATTTATACGGATAGATAGTTCAAGTGGCTGTAATCATTTGTTTTTTTGATTGTCCTGGGACATTCTTAAAATCCCCCTGAGTATGTCCAGCTCTTTGGTATCCAGTTGTATCCGGTTATAAATCCGCCGCAAACGGCGCATGATGGAGTTTGATTTATCCGGGTGCATAAAGCCTATATCCGTTAAGGCTTGATATAAGTGTGTGTAAAAAGAGTCCATTTGCAGGGCTGTCGCTTTCGGGTTTTTATCTTTATCGCCTATAGCCACGGCTTTTTGCATGCCTGCCGCAACGAATAATTCATAACAAACGACTTGTACGGCGGCGGCGATATTTAAGGAGCTGTAGGCGCTGTTGCAGGGAATGCGCAGCAAGTAGTGACATAAATCCAGTTCATGATTTTTTAAACCGGAATTTTCCCGGCCAAAAACAATGGCTACTTTTTTGTCAGGTTCATTAATCACGACTTGCTCGGCGCAGTCGCGGGGAGATATTTCCGGCCAACTAATGGTTCTGGACCGGGCGCTGGCGCCGATGACCAGTTGGCAATCGGCAACGGCTTCCTGTAAGCTTTGGAAGATGTGGGCCTGCGCTAGAATATCATCAGCGCCGCAAGCTCTGGATGTGGCCTCGGCGTTGGGAAAAATTTTAGGCGCAACCAGCCGTAGCTTAGTCATGTTCATGTTTTTCATGGCGCGGGCAACTGCGCCGATATTTCCGGGATGCGTAGTTTCGACCAGAACAATTTTTATATGTGACAGCAACGGTGTCGTCCCCAGGTTAAAAATAAGCCAAGTTTACCAAAATATTTGCTATCATTGTGCGTTTTATCGCTCATTGAAAATTCGCCTATGCAACCCATGTTAAATATTGCCGTCCGTGCCGCACGCAGCGCGGGCGACTTGATCTTGCGCTCAGCTGATAATGTCGGCCGCCTGCATATTGATCAAAAAGGTAAAAATGATTATGCTAGCGAAGTTGACCGTATGGCCGAGCGGGAAATTATCAGCATTATCAAGGCGGCCTATCCTGAACACGCCATACTCGCGGAAGAAAGCGGCGAGCATCCGGGCAATGATTTTGTCTGGGTGATTGATCCTCTGGACGGCACGACCAATTTTTTGCATGGATTTCCCCAGTATGCCGTTTCTATTGCCTTAAAACATAAAGGCAAGCTGGAAGTTGCCGTCGTTTATGATCCGCTACGTGATGAATTATTTACTGCCAAACGTGGCGGCGGGGCCATGTTAAATAATCGTCGCCTCAGAGTCACTAATCAAAACACTTTAAAAGGCGCATTAATCGGCACCGGTTTTCCGTTTAAAACAGATAAACATCTGGATGCTTATTTGGGCATGTTCCGGGCGTTAACCACGGAATGTGCGGGGATACGCCGCGCCGGTGCGGCCGCGCTGGATTTGGCTTACGTTGCCGCCGGTCGCCTGGACGGTTTTTGGGAGATCGGGGTGATGGAATGGGATATGGCTGCGGGCATCTTGTTAATAAAAGAGGCGGGCGGCGTTATCACCGATTTTTCTTTTAACGACAACTATCTGGAATCAGGCAATGTGATAGCTGGCAGTCCAAAAATGCACCAGCTCATGTACCAGCTCATAGAGCCGCATGTGACCGA
>PMJA01000162.1:253-13375 GCA_003158415.1 Methylobacter sp. | reverse complement strand
CTGATGCCTATTTCGTTAAAGCCTATATCTTCATAAAGCGCAATCGCCGCCGTATTGGTGGGTCGAACTTCCAGAAAAACCGTTTCCGCCCGCCCCCTGGCGACCTCAATCAGGTGTTCCAGCATTTTACGACCTATGCCTTGTTTTTGCTCGGCGGGATCAACGGAAATATTGAGTATATGCGCCTCGCCCACCGCGATTGAAAGCAGGCTATAGCCTAATACTTTGTCCTGTAATTCACAGACCCAGCAACTGTAACCAGCTTTAAAGCAGTCGGTAAAAATGTCTTCTTCCCACGGAAACAGGTAGTTTTTTTGTTCTATCGCCATCACCGTAGGCAAGTCGGCGTGAGTCATGGTACGCAGGCGCAGCAAATCTTTTTTATCCACGGAATCGGGAAATACTTTGGCGTAAAACTCCTTATCGGCATCGTAAATCACCACTTTTTTAATTCTGTCCAACAATCCGCGCATCATCAACCTTCGTTATTTTTAATTGTTTGTATCGCTAGTGTTAAGTCCTGCCAGGCTTTGCGTTTTTCGAGCAATGACCGCAGCAAATAGGCGGGGTGATAGACTACAACAACCGGCGTATTATTGAAAGCATGGGGTTTGCCTCTGAGCCTGGACAAGGGTTCATCGGTTTTTAGCAAGGTTTGTGCGGCAATGCGACCTACAGCCAAAATGATTTTGGGTTGAATAAGCCGCTGTTGCCGTTGCAGGTAATTGTTGCAGAGTTCAACTTCATCGGCATGAGGGTCGCGGTTATTGGGCGGCCTGCATTTTAGTATATTGGTGATAAAGACGTCTTCCCGTGTCAGGCTTATCGCCCGTAACATTTCCGTTAACAATAAACCGGCGTTACCGACGAAGGGCAGGCCTTGTTCGTCTTCATGCTGCCCCGGCGCTTCACCCACCAGCATCCAATCCGCCTGTTTATTGCCTGCGCCGAATACGGTTTGGGTACGTGTCGTACACAAACCGCAGCGGGTGCAGTTTGAGACTTCGGCTTCCAGTATCGCCCAGCTATCGATTGCTGATGCCGGTGTTTCCGGTTCGGCATGGTCAATGGTAGCCGCTTGCTCGCCATGCGTCGATGCTCTGGGAACCCAAACATCAATACCCATCGCCTCCAGATACTGCAAGCGTAGTGCGTTATCCAAAATTAAACATCCCCTTTCTGAGGATGCCTGCGTTGGTCGGGGCTATGCAGCTTGTTGACCGCATTGATATAGGCTTTCGCCGAGGCGATCACTATATCGGTATCAGCCCCCAAGCCATTAACCATCCGGCCTGATTTTTCAAGACGAACAGTGACTTCGCCCTGGGCGTCGGTGCCATTGGTAATGTTGTTAACCGAATACAGCTCTAAAGAGGCTTCGGATTGCACCAGTTTTTCAATGGCTTTCAAGCTGGCGTCTACGACGCCGCCGCCATCGGAACTGCCGCTGACTTCCTTGTTGTTCACCCGCAATGTGACCGTCGCATTGGGGATTTCGCCGGTTTTCGAGCACACTTTTAAGGCGATGAGCCTGACATATTCATCCTCCGATTCAAAACCGGCTTCTGAAATCAGCGCCTGTAAATCCTCATCGAAAATTTCGTGTTTTTTATCCGCTAATTGTTTGAAGCGAGAAAAAGCCTCGTTTAATTCTTCTTCCGAGGTGAACTCAAAACCTAATTCGGTAATACGGCTTTTAAAGGCGTTCCTGCCCGAATGCTTGCCCAATACCATGCGATTAGCCGTCCAGCCTACGTCTTCAGCGCGCATGATCTCGTAAGTCTCACGGCTTTTTAAGACGCCGTCCTGATGGATGCCAGCCTCATGGGCAAAGGCATTTGCGCCGACGATCGCCTTGTTGGGCTGCACCGGAAAACCGGTAATGGAAGACACCAGTTTCGAACAAGTCAAAATTTCGCGGGTATCGATGCGGGTTTGGCAGTTGAACACATCATGACGGGTGCGCACGGCCATCACCACTTCTTCCAGCGAGGCATTGCCGGCGCGTTCGCCCAAGCCGTTAATGGTGCATTCAACCTGGCGGGCGCCGTTCATGACTGCCGCAAGGGAATTGGCGACGGCCAGCCCCAGGTCGTTATGGCAATGCACGGAAAAAATCGCCTTATCCGAGTTCGGTATGCGCTGCATCAAATTGGCAATGGTTGCGCCAAATTGCTGGGGCACGCTATAACCGACGGTATCGGGTATATTCAAGGTAGTCGCCCCCGCATTGATCACCGCTTCAAGTATCCGGCACAAAAAGTCCTCATCCGAGCGTCCTGCGTCTTCAGGCGAAAATTCCACATCATCGGTATATTGCCGTGCGCGTTTGACGGCTTTAACCGCATGTTCTATAACTTGCTCCGGCGACATTTGCAACTTCATTTGCATGTGTATCGGCGACGTGGCAATAAAGGTATGAATTCGTGAGCGCTTGGCGCCTTTAAGCGCGTCACCTGCGCGATCTATATCCTTATCCAAGGCTCTGGCCAAGCCACAGACTATGCTGTCTTTGATGACATTGGCGACGGCCTGAACGGATTCAAAATCACCGGGACTGGCAGCAGGAAAACCCGCTTCAATGACATCAACTCTTAAGCGTTCCAGCGCTTTGGCGATTCTGACTTTTTCATCACGGGTCATGGATGCGCCGGGGCTTTGCTCGCCATCGCGCAAGGTAGTATCAAATATAATTAACGGGTCTTTCATAAAAACTCCATTCATGGAGAACTATCAACGGTTAGGTTGATATGGATTATAAGGGGGTATTGTGCTAAACGAATGAGAGATAGATGCCCATCAGGGCAGGAATCTTAAAGAGAGGCGTAGCCACGCACACAAACCTGCTTTGGCGGTCATTGCGTCGGCCAAAATGTTGTCGAAATAGGGATTGTGTTGAATAATCATCTGGGTGACTATACGCGAATGATAATTCGCCCTCAAGTAGATTTTACGATTTGCGCCCCTGCCATCTGCGTCTGCGCATCACCAGCGTAACCAACGGCCCCGAAATCGCATAAGCCAGGAACAACAAAAACAGCATGGTTTGCGGCTGCGCCATTACAAAAGAAATACCTAGCATAACGGCAATCGCCACAAAAAAGGGTACTTTACCCTTTAAATCGATTTCCTTGAAACTGGAATAGCGGAAATTACTCACCATCAGCAAGCCCGTGCTCATGGTTAAAATAATCGCGATATATTTCAATATTTCAAGATCATAGTTATATTCCTGGCAAATCAGGACAAAACCGGCAAGAATGGCCGCCGCTGCCGGGCTGGGCAAGCCCTGAAAATAACGCTTATCCGCCGAGGTCAGTTGCGTATTAAAGCGTGCAAGTCTTAATGCGCCGCCTGCGGTATGGACAAAGGCGGCAAACAAGCCTAATTTACCCAGGCTGGAAAATGCCCACAAATACATGACCAGAGCAGGCGCCACGCCAAATGAAACCATATCCGACAAGCTATCATATTGAGCGCCGAATTCGCTTTGCGTATTGGTTAACCGCGCCACACGGCCATCTAAGCCATCCAGAATCATTGCTATAAAAATGGCTATCGCCGCCGTCTCAAACCGCCCGCCCATCGCCGAAGTAATGGCGTAGAAACCGGCAAACAAAGCGCCCGTAGTAAATAAATTAGGTAATAAATAAATGCCGCGACGGCGTATGGAGCGTTTTTCTGGAATCATACGTCAATAATCCTTAAGTTGTGAGACAGTAAAAACTTAAGGCTCGAATTATACAATGAGCCGGTAAGCTGCACCTATTGTTTCATAGTAGTGTTCCCGTTTTGTTAAAAAAGACAGAACAGGTGATGAAGTTTCAGGATGATTGCGTGGTCGGCAAAAACGGCATGCACATAAATGTGTTGGATGCCCTAAAGCGGCAACCGTCGCAATTCAACAATTCTGATCCCTTATTTGACCGTTATGCCGACATGGACTTTAGCGATGCCCAGCCGGTGTCCGATATACTTTTTTTAAGGGCGCAGGTTAGTTTGTCATGCGAGGCGATGTTTGACGGGTGTCCGGATTAAGCGATAAGAACGGGTTAGTGGCTGTTACTAAACCGATCCCGTTGGATAACGATAATGCGGTTTTTTGCTCATCAATGGTGGGTAAGGGGCTTCTGATTAAGTGTGTGGCGCTTGCTGCCATCGCCTTGGGCTTGTTCAGGAATTGAGCAATACTGGCTAAATTCTGATGCAATTGGTTGGCGTTAGCTGTCGGCAGGAAAAAGGTAAAGGGGCCTTTCGCCGCCAACTTAGGATTGAGATAGCCCGGATTAAGGCGGGAAAATTGCTCATAAGTGAGATCGGCAAGTCGAGCGACTTCCTTAAAATCTTTTTCAGCCAAATAAGCCATTTCATGTTCACGGTCAACTTGGACTTTAACGAAATAGGGTTCGTTCCTAACCGGTGTAAGCTTCAAGCCATGGGCTTCGGGATTGGCAAATATGCTGGATAATGCCAGAAAACGGGGGACATACTCCTGGGTTTCTTCGGGTAAACGCAAAGACCAGTAATCCGTATCGAGACCTTCGGCGACGTTGCGTTCTATGGCGTTATCCACTAAGCCCAAGCCACAATTGTACGCAGCTAGAGCCAGCAACCAATCGCCGTTGAAATGCTGTTTCAAAAATGACAGATAACGGACTGCCGCCTGAGTGGAGGCTGCGATGTCAAGCCGGGCGTCATAGTGATCGGTTTGATGCAGGTCGAAGTCATGGCCCGTGCTGGGTATGAATTGCCAGAGTCCTGCGGCGCTTTTGGGCGACAGTGCAGTGGGCTGGTAGGCGCTTTCCACTATAGGTAATAAAGCCAGTTCGGATGGCAATTGATGCTTGCTCAGGTTTTCGACGATGTGATAAAGATAAGGGCGGGCGCGTTCAGCGACTTGATGCAGATAGCTGCTGTGCTGGGCGTACCAAACGATATGCTTATTGACCCGGTCATACTTAATCGCCGCCTTGGCGTGGTGCGGCATTGGGGGCGTTAAGCCGCGCCCGGAAACATCGGCTGTAATAGCTGCATGACCTAAATGATCGGTGTTAACGGATTTTTCCAGCGGCAAGAGACGGCTGACCGGGAATTCAGTAGGAAGGCTTAAGTCCAGAGTAGGATGGGGTTCAATACGGGTATGGAGTCGCTTATAAGCAACCGCCATTTCTTGCGGGTCTCTGTTGTTCGCCTCAGTGGATGATTCCGCTAGCGCTACGGGTTTGCGGATTCTTGACGCGATAGCTGAGTTAAATTTAAGGCGTCCATAAGGCGTGTAATTGTGTAGCGGACCAGAGGCAGTGAACGGCTGTCTGATTCTTTGAGATGCCGGTATTTTTAGAGTAGCTTCCGGGTTGATACGGGGTTCTGAGGATGGTGCGGATAAGTTATTATTTATATCCGGCAGAGCCTGTACTGAAGTGGGTCTGGGAATTTGCATAGTTGATCGTATGCGCACCCAAACGTCGCCGGGATTGTGTAGGCTCTTTTGCTTAACGGAAAATAATCGGGAGTCTTTTTCTTTTCCTGATGAACGCGCTATTTGTCGCAACGTATTGTTTTTATAGGTCTCCGAGTCCACAGAAGCAGCTAAAATATCCATCGGCTGAATTAATAAAAGCGAGCCGCTTAAAATAGCTAAGGCCATAATTAATAATCGCATTTTTCAGTGGCTACGTAGATTTTTGTTGTGGGGATATTTGTTGATTCATATTGCCTAGAGTAAACGCGAATTCCTGGTTTGGCAATAAATAAAGCGCAGATTAGTAAGCGCCGGTGTAATCCTTTTTTCCTATTTCCACGCCATTATGCCGCAGTATGGCGTAAGTGGTGGTGAGATGAAAATGAAAATTGGGCAACACAAAATCAAGCAAGTAAGCTTGACCTAAAAAACTGAGTTCTCTGCTGCCAAATTTCAAGGTGATTTTGCGATCTTCATTGCCGTCGATTTGCGACGCGCTTACGCTTTGTAAAAACGCTACGGTTTTGGCGATACGTGCTTGCAAATCGGCAAACGTAGTTTCGTTATCTTCATAGCTGGGCACTTCGATGCCTGCCAGACGGGCAGCGCAACCTTTGGCCATATCCGTCGCAATCTGGAATTGGCGACTAAGCGGAAACATGTCAGGTGCTAAACGCGCGTTGACAAAAATGGCGGGATCGATTTTTTTCGCTTCGGCATGAGCGGCCGCTTTGTCGAGTATTGCGGATAAATTCCCTAACATACGGATGAAATTTGGGATAGATGCTTGGTACAGGGTCAGTGACATAAAGGTTACTCCAGTGAATGGTTGGGGATTGCAGTCAATGCTACACAAACGATAATATGATAACATTTTTAAATACTTACACATTTCATTTAATTGATCGAGAATACTCCATGCAAAATGAAAAACCATGTTGATCTTTGATTCAATAAAGGCACAGTGGTGAAAACTTTCAAGAATGTAATAGTCGGCGTTATTTGCATTATAGAACTGTCAGGCTGCGCTACTTTTAAGACTTTAGATGCTCATCTACCCTTGGATCAGCGACTATTCGTTTATAGCGGAACCCAACTTGATTGGGCGGCAATAGCAAAAAACGATGCCGCTCTCAGCAAATTTAAAATAGCGCCGCCCCGCTACCCTAAAGTTGATCTGCCTTTAAGTTTCGCGTTGGATTCNNTGTATTAAATCCCTTCACCCCAACCCTCTCCCGGCAGGAGAGGGAGTAAGATGTCGAAGTGTGTCATGCACGTTCCTAAGTATACAATGGCTACCGACCTTAATTTACTGCTTAAACGGCAGATAGGAGGCCGCATCCTGCTTATAATGTTGCACGGCTTGTTGTTCCCTGACTAAAAAATGCGCTATCGCTGTTGCAAACCGGGCATCCTTGATCCAGTGCGCGGAATAGGTGGTAATGGGTTCAAAACCGCGCGCAATTTTATGTTCGCCTTGAGCGCCTGAATCGAAGCGCTTTAATCCCTGTTCTATACAATAATCCAGCCCCTGGTAATAACAGGTTTCAAAATGTAGGCTGTTATAGTCTTCATAACAGCCCCAATAGCGGCCATACAAAGTATCACCGCCTACAAAACTTAATGCCGCCGCAATCGTTTGGTCGTCTTTAACCGCCAGCACCAGCAATAATTGTTCACCCATGGTTACGGCTATTTGTTGAAAAAACGCCAGATTCAAATAAGGCTGCGAGCCTCTCTTTAGATAGGTCAGCGTGTAAAACTGAAAAAATACCTGCCATTGCAGTTCACTGACATCTGGCCCTGCAATCCGCAACAAACGAACGCCCTGTTCGCTGACCCGGCGGCGCTCACGTTTAAGCATTTTGCGTTTACTGGCATTCAAGGTAAGCAGAAAATCATTGAAGTCACGGTAGCCCTGGTTAAACCAGTGAAACTGCACACCCTCGCGTATAGTTAAGCCCAATGACTGTAGTTGTTCGGCCTGTTGCAACTCGGGAAACAAGCAATGCCATGAAGAAATGCCCTGCTGTTCCGAAAGCTGCTTTATATGGTTAAATAAAGTACGCATCACTTCCAGCGGATCGACAGCCGCTTGCATCACAATACGGCTACCCTGGCAAGGCGTCAGCGGAATGGCGGTCAACCATTTTGGATAATAATCGAGTCCTTGCTGTTGATAAGCCTCGGCCCACTGCTGATCAAACACATATTCGCCCCATGAATGGGATTTAAGATACAAGGGCATAACAGCGACCAGTTGATCGTTATCCAACACCAGCAAATGCGCCGCAATCCAACCGGTATGCTCGCAGACCGAACCGCTTTGCTCCAACGCCCATAAAAACTCATGGCGCATAAAAGGGTAAGCCTCACCAGTGAGTCGATTCCAGTCCTCCGCATCAACTTGCGCCATACTATGGATTTGTTTTACTTCCATTTTTAAAACCGGTACAGTTAAAACGACAGAATAGCATCAATCCATTAAATACATGACCCATAAACCTTTTTCTCAATCCTGTGAAAATAATAAAGACCCCATTTTGCAGGTTATCGGTAGCGTTTTTTGTCAGCCCATCACGGTTTGGGAAATCGGCAGCGGCACAGGCCAACATGCCTGTTATTTTGCCGAACATCTCCCGCATATAGAATGGCAACCGACCGATAGAGCGGAAAATATTCCCGGTATCGGTTTATGGCAAAAAGACGCGCGCGCACCCAACCTGAAACCGGCATTAACGCTGGATGTCACCGATGTCGTGTGGCCATGCAGCGCTATCGACGCGTTATTTACTGCCAATACGTTGCACATCATGAGCTGGGAGGAAGTACAGCTCTGCTTTGATCGCCTAGCCGACTATTTAAGTCCCAATGCGCTAATTTGTATTTATGGCCCATTTAACTATAACGGCGGATATACCAGCGACAGCAATGCCCGATTTGATCTATGGCTTAAAAGCCAAAATCCCTTAAGCGGCATTAGACACTTTGAAGACATCGTATCGTTAGCGACGAACAAGGGCTTGAGCCTGCTGAATGATATTGCCATGCCCGCCAATAATCGCTTGCTGGTTTTTCAAAACGCTTAAGATGTGATGATGTAGTTCAGAGGCCAGGGAGAGAATTCGAAAACGATCGGCAGGAAAACCCACTATCCGCCCATCGGTCAGTTCCAGGTAGATCAAGCGCAAAATTGGATATTTTAGCCATTATCAATACGCTGCAATGGATCTTGCCGATAATAAATCCGAAGTTGCTGATAAACATCAGCAAAGTGCGTATGTAGAAGGTCAGGTGCGCAGAAAAAATACTCGCTGATTACCGCAAAAAACTCGGCAGGGTTGGTTGCTGCGTAAGGGTTAATACAGGGGCGGTGATGATGTTGAACTTGTCTAACCAGACTTTCATAAGCTGCGCTGAGTGAAGTTGACCATGCCATAATGTCCATGTCCCGATGTAACGGCGGGTAGCCGTCGGCGGCTCCATTCAGCACATCCAGCTTATGGGCAATTTCATGGATCACGACATTGCGGCCGGATTGCTTCCCCTGTATATCCTGCTCAACATCATCCCATGACACTATAAGCGGCCCCCGCGACCATGATTCGCCGATTAACGCTTGTTCCTGATGATGTACGACACCCGCCGCATCCCTTTCGTCCCGGCTAATCCGAAATGCACCCGGATAAACGATAATCTCGGTCCAACCCGACAAACAGGCAATACCAAGCCCTAGCGCCGGAAGACAGGCTAGTGTGGCGATGCTTAAACACATGGCGTCGGTGAGCTGTAGTTCCTGTACACCTACGAATTGTTTTTTGTGCAAAAACAATGTCGTTAGTTCGCGTAAGTGCGCTTTCTCAACCGCCGTCATTCCCTGCAAAACAACCATCTGCTCGGTAACTTGCGCCCACAGATCATGCGGGATGGCATGGCGATGCAGAAGGTAGCGTATATAGGTGCGTTTAAAAAAATTCAAAGTCGATCAAATCCTGATTTCATCCGGGCAGCTAAAGGGCCGCACTCTCACTTAAAAACCGATCAAACGCGTCTGTCATAATCGGCAACATACTGAGTCATGATGACGAGTTTTTGCATACGCTAAAAATCTCTGAATAAATCGGTTTGCAAAAAACAGTTGCCTGCCTGTTTATTATCCAGTGATGACAGCGTAANNACCGTATACGGCAACGTCCGGCTGCGGGTGATCTGGATAAAATTGTGGTACTTTATTTTTACCGTCAGCGTATAGGCCGCCAGCTTTTTTTCGGCGGCTCTTTGCAAGGCTTTTTCTAACAGTTCTTGCAGGTGCCGGAGAATTTCTTGCCTGGATGTTATATTCTGCTGAAAAGTGGTTTCTACACCCACGGATTTGGTGATCCTATGGCTATTGACCGGGCGATAGTCTATGCCTCGGCTGATGTTGTAATAATGCGGTGCCGATTTACCGAAATGCTGTTGCAGTTCAAGCAACGATAACTGCCGCAAATCCTTGCCGGTTTCTATGCCCAGTGACTGCATTTTAGCCGCCGTCACCTTACCGATGCCGTGAAATTGACTGATCGGCAATTTTTCGGCAAANNAGCTTGGCCAGGAATTTATTATAAGAAACACCGGCAGATGCGATCAGCCCAATCCGCTGGTGTATTTTTTCTTTAATGGCCTTGGCAATCAAGCTGGCAGAACCTTGAAGCACATCGGCGCCACTGACATCCAGATAAGCTTCATCCAGCGACAGCGGTTCAACCAGGTCGGTGTAATCGGCAAAGATTTTCCGGATCTGTATGGATGCGGCTTTGTAAGCATCAAAACGCGGCTTGATAAAAACGGCTTGCGGACACAGTCGGTAGGCGTGCGCTGAAGGCATCGCGGAATGAATGCCGTAACGCCTCGCTTCGTAACTGCACGTTGCCACCACACCGCGCGAATCAGGACTGCCGCCAACGATTATCGGTTTGTTGCGATAGTGCGGGAAATCGCGTTGCTCAACAGCGGCAAAAAACGCGTCCATATCGATATGAATAATTTTGCGCTGATGTTCTGGCGTCATGAATACAATGCAATCCGGTTTTTGAGTTAAGCTTAACAAAAATACACGGTAACGCAACAAAAAGAGAACAAGGAGAAAACAAAACCTTCTTCTCGTACTTCCTTTTCAAGTATTTTGCGCCTAACAACGATGAATCCACCTCACAACACAACACAACACAACACTACACTACACTACTTTGCGATGGTGATGCTAGGGGCCGCGACTTTCGGAAGTTCGGTAATCGTCATCTGATAAATTTGCGAAAGCACCCGGAAAGCCGTTTGATCCCACGATGAATCTTGACCAGAACGCACGGAATAATACTTTCCCCGGTAATTCACCGCCACATCCGCACCTGATGGGTAACTGTCAGATTCTAATACAGCGATGGCCGAAACCGGATTTTCTTTTACCTGCGGTGTATGACTGTCCTTAGGTACATCATGCTCGGGTTCTGAAGAAATGCTTCGGCCAATAAAATAAATAATATTACTGAAACTTCGCAACCTGAGTTTTCCGTGCAATGGATAATCGCCGCCAGGATAAGTGGGGCGAATATCGACAAGAACATCATTGACGGCATTAGTTTCGGCCTCATCATTCAGGCGCATGCGTTCTTCGTTATTCAATAGAAAGGGATCGTAGTTGGTCAGAACGGTTCGGCCTATCACCTGTTTGCTCAGGTGATAAACCGGCTTTTGGGGATCAAGCGTTATCGAATACTCTCGCTCTAATGCCAGGAATGACTTACCGCTGACGGTTTTAGCCGGTAATGTCCAGTGACGCGTAAAGATTAATGGCTCCGCATACAACTGGTCCTGATCCTGAATGGATGACAGATGCAGCGCAATGTGCCGAAAAGTCTCATAATCCTTTTGATTTCGAGGGCGATTATGGTAAATCGCCTCACCTGTTTCGCCTTGCGTACGAAATTCCAATGTCACCAAGCGCAGCAAGAGATCGACTTCAATGTTCTGGTGTAGCAGCAAAGTCAGTTTATTTTCGGATAGTGGGGTAAGCATGCGCTGAGTAAATTGTTCCCCTTCCATAGGAACAATACTGATGGTCGGATTTTCTGATGCCGAGCCACCAAAATGGGCATGAGGGTTGTGCCGCTACTTCCTGTGAGAGCTGGGGTAACCCCTGCGTTGGCCTGAAAATTCAGGGTCGCTGCAATATTCGAGATGCCAGAAAAATAAATGGGCTGATCAAAGCGGGCGCGGGCAATATTCAACAGCAATTGTTTCGAGATCACGTCAGCAGCGGATTCGTTATAGGCTATCGCCACATGATCGAGAGCCATAGGCGACAAACATCCAGAAAGCCCTGAAGCGATAAAGAGCAACGCCAGCGGTCGCAAAGGTTTTCGCAGGCTGTCAGGGCGACAACTTGGCGTCATGCCTAATAACATGGGAGTACCGTCCAAAGTAAGATGTGGGTAGAGTCAACATTGCCGGATAGGCTAACGGTTTTCACTTTACAAGAAGTGGCTACTCTAACACATCCTCAATAATCTTCCACCGCGACTGCCCCCGTATATATCGTCTATCGCTGTACAAGTAAAGCCCTCACCACATTAACGCAGGAATAGCCAAACCGTCAGAGTAATTCCTACCAAAACGACAAAGCTACGCATAATTTTTTCAGGTAGACGATGTACGAGCCAATTGCCGGCAAAGCCTCCGCCTATGCCACCCATCGACAATGCAAGTCCAGCAGGCCAGTCAATGTGGCTAGAGAAAATGAACAATATGACTGCCGAAGCATTCATCGCCATAGCCAGTACATTCTTAGTTGCAGTGGCCATGCGTACGCCCTGTCCGGCAATGGTTAAGGTTGCCAGCATCAAAAAACCTATACCGCCCCCGAAGTAGCCACCATAAATTCCAATCAAGAACTGAATCATTGCCAACAATGGGACGGGAATGATATTTATAGCATGGAGCGGTTTTTTACGAAAGCTACCCCAAGTAAAGATGGTCGTGGCGATTAATACCAGCCAAGGCACTAGACGGGCAAAGATAGTCACCGGAGTATTGAGTAGCAGCACTGCGCCGAGGAGCCCACCCGCCACGCTGAGGGCGAATAACTTGCCTAGACTTATTTCGCCAACTCCGCCTGCCAACTTACGTCCAGCCAGAGACGATGTAATTTGGTTTGGGAACAGGGCAATGGTGGAGGTTATATTGGCTGCTAATGGATCAAGACCCACCAGCAGCAATGTGGGAAAGGTAATGAAGGAACCACCACCCGCCAGGGTATTCTGGGTGCCGGCATAAAGCCCCGCTAACATGATCAGCAATAGAAGTGATATATCTGGATGGAGTAGCATAAAATTAAGTGTTGAGATCAGATGGTTAATGTTTCGAAAAAATTAGAAGACCCTAGATTCAAAAAGACTTTTTTCTATTTATTGTTATTCTGCTCGTTCCCAAGCTGGAGCTTGGGAACGAGCAGAATAAATTATTTAAGTGCAGGGCGTTTCAGCGGCGCACCTTCCCACTGTTCAAGGTTGTCAAAATAAGCTTCCGGCCAATCCTTGTCTGGGGGGGCATCGCGTTTAACCAATTCCGCTAAATACATTATTTAATGCAGGAAGAAAAACCTTCGTGCTCTTCGTGTCTTCGTG
>PMJA01000162.1:0-247 GCA_003158415.1 Methylobacter sp. | reverse complement strand
TCGTACTTCCTTTCCCTCATAGTCTATTTAAAATGAACGAAACCGAAAACTTATCCGAAAAAGCAAAGTCCTTGCAGGAGCTGCTAGCCTCACAACAAACACTGTTGTTGTCGACGGTGTCAGAAAACGGCGTACCTGATCTTAGCTACGCTCCCTTTGTGCGCGATCAAGCGGGATGTTTTTACATCTTTATCAGCGAACTGGCAACGCATACCGCTAATTTGCTGAATAATTCACAAGCCTCGCT
>PMJA01000070.1 GCA_003158415.1 Methylobacter sp. | reverse complement strand
ACTTGCCTACCCCAAAAGCCGCACCTGATTTGCAGTTTTTAGCGTACCCAAAATGCCGTACTTCGGTAGCCGAAAAGCTGCACTTTTTACCGTGGTTTTTTCGGTTTTCTGACGGCTTTTCTTACAAGGTGCTTTTGTTGGCTAGGGCTGGGGGTGCGGTCAATCGTCACAAGATCGGTTTCTGGGTCAATCTGCCAATCGTTGATAATTCCAGCCTCTTTGAGAAGCTCTAAAGCGTGGCGTAATTGCTGCCTGAACCTGTAAAGCTCTTTTGTCTCGCTGCCGCATCTTTCGCGGATGGTTTCGACCTTATGCGCGAATTGCTGCGCGTGGCTCTCGATGTGAAGCTGTAGCCATTTCGCCAACTCTGAACCCCTGCCCTTGATTTTTAGGCGTTGTTTCCAGTCGGTCAAGGTGATTTCATTCTCACCATAGAACCGCCCAAATTTTGGATTGAGACTGTAGGCAAGGTGTCGGCGGTGCTGCGGTTCTGTGGCTTGGTCTTGCGGGGTGCTACAATCGTTCACTAAATGCCCCTCGTATCGTGGCACATTCGGCAAAGTTAGCCGCACTGTTCCACGTACAAGGCGGCTTATCTGGTCGAAGAGCTGACGGCGTTGCTCTTGGTGCGTTCCACGCCCTAAGCCTTCTAAAACTGCGTTGACGCTTTGTATAATATCCACCCCATAGGGTTTATGGGTCGCCATTTTAACAAGCTGCAAAAGCGTATCGTGATCGTCTTGGTTAAGCTGTTCGCCTTGTATTTCAACTTTTGCCCCGTTGACCTCGCCAACCGTCACATAATCGCGGAAAAATTGCCGTTTCTTCACGGCTGAAAACAAGGCACAACGGGCGATTTTATTAGAAACGGCGCGGGTGTCCTCGCCAAACGGCAAGGGGAATTGAAAAACTTTAGCCTCTAACGGTTTTACCGTTGCGGCTTCGCGCTGTTCTCGCGCGGTCATGGCGCGGTGTAGTCCTTCTAGGCTTTTGTTTATATGGCTCATTGTTTAGCCTTCCTTTTTTCTATAAACCTATAAAGCAATAATTTAATAATCCAATATAAATACGGGATTAAAAAATTATATTATTATAGATTTACATTCCTTCCCTGTAGGGTTGCGGTTTATTGTACTTGTGGCAAAGGTCGTTTATTGCCTCGCCTAGAAGCTCTTTCAACTTCTTTCCTGTTTCAGCTTCCAGCATCTTTAAGGCGCGGCGCACTTCTGGCGGATAGTGGGCGGCGACAGGTTGAAAGTCTTTTATTTTATTTGGGGCTGCTGCTGTATTTTCTACAGGTTGTAGCTTTCCTGCTGCGCTGGCAAGGGCGGCGGTAATCGTGCCTTTTTTCTTCGTGGCTGTTGGCATGGTCTAAACTCCTTAAAGGTTGTTGATGTAATCGAACAAAGCCGCAATTTCTTGAGCGGCTTTGCCTTTTGGTTCATATTCGGTGGCGGTTAAGCCTATGTTCCCCGCGTCGCCATGTGCGGCGCGTTGAAATATCACCACGGGGGAAACTGTAAAGCCCATTGCTTGCGCTGCTTCTTGGGTTTCTTCGTGCCTTCTGCCCTGTACGGCGGCGCGGTTAATGACCACGACGGCGGTTGGACTTCCCGCAAGCGTTAAAATCTCCCTGACATTATGCAAGGTTTCGAGGTCGAACATTTGGGGCTGAATGGGTAATAAAACTTTGTTTGCCGCTTTTGCAGCGGCAATGGCTGCATCTGTGCTTTTCCCCGCTGTGTCAATAATCGCCAATTTGCAGCCTTGTTGCTTGGCAGCTTCCAAAACTTGACTTAATCGGGCAACTTGGCAGGATACAACGGCGGGGCTTTCTTTATCTTCGCGGCGGTCGCTCCAATTGGCGGCGGTCGCTTGCGGGTCGAGGTCAACAATTGCAACCGCGCAACCTCTTCGAGTGGCTTCAACAGCAAGCCCTAGCGCGGTTGTCGTCTTTCCAACGCCGCCCTTTTGCCCGATGATTGCTAAGATTTCCACGGCTTCACCTCATTAAAATTTTACAGAATTACAAACCTATAAAAACATCATTCTATAAAATCATAGATAAGTAAAGCAATAAAAAACATAAATAATAAAATTATAATTTTATAGCTCTATAAATAGTCACCTTGCTGACCTTCAACAAGTCCGCCACTTCTTCAACTCGCTTGCCGTTCTCAATCTGCTGCTTTGCGTGGCTGATTTGGGCGGCGGTTAGCTTCGGCTTTCGTCCAAACTTCACGCCCCGCGCTTGCGCCTCTTTCACACCTGCGCGGGTGCGTTCAACGATCATTGACCGCTCAAGCTCGGCAAGCAAGCCTATCATTTGCCACATTGCCCGACCTGTCGGGGTTTCGGTGTCTATGGCTTCCGTCAAGGATTGGAACTTAACCCCCCGTTGTTTTAGCTCGTCTAACAGGCTTATAAGGTCGTGCAAACTGCGCCCTAATCTGTCCAGCTTCCAAACTATGAGGGTATCACCTGACTTGAGCGCGGCAAGGCAGCGGGTAAGGGCGGGGCGGCTTCTGACAGTGCCGCTTATGCCTTGGTCTTGATGGATGGGCTTACACCCTGCTTTCTTGAGCGCGGTAAGCTGCAAGGCGGTGTTTTGGTCGTCGGTGCTGGTTCTGGCATATCCTATTTTCATGCACCTATTTTGAAACAAACATATGAAACTTTCAAGCCTTTGATTTTAAAGACTTGTATTTTTGTTTCAAAACTTACCCTTTGTGCAACAAACGGCAAAAAAATCGGCGCGGCGGTTCGGTTATATCGTTATGTCTAATGTTTGGTGGTTTTGAAGCCCCTGCAAGCCGCTAAAATAAAGGATTTCTGTTTTGAACATGAGACAAAACAGTACAAAGTGTCTACTGGTAGCTCCCCGTAGGCTAGTGCAAAGTGTCAGGTTTTTTTACACCCATGAAATCCCTTTAAAATAACGCCGTGCTTGTCGTCGTCCCTGCAATACCAGACAAAACGGCACATTTTGTCTCGGCATAGCCAACCTATGTCATTATAAAATGTCAGGTTTTTTTACACACTAAAATTCATATACATCAATCACATAAGGTTTTTCGTCATATAATGGCCGCTTCACTAACAAAAAGTGTCGGTTTTTTTTACACTTTCTTTCGGCAATCCTTTTTCCTATTTGCTCTTAACTCTTAACTCTTTGTAATTAATTGAATATTATTTTATGGCTCGATTATTGCTTTATTTAATAAATGTTTAATCCGCTGATAAAAAATAATACGCTTCTTGAGTTGATCTAATTTATATAAACTCATAAATTTATATTCGGCACGATACACACAAATCGAATGTAAGTAATCTTATACGAGGATACAAAAATGAAAACTAAATTATTAGTAAGTAGTCTATTGATGACGGGCGCATTGATGGCAAGTGGGTCGGCTTCGGCTGCATTGGTGTGGAGTTGGTCAGGCACTGCCCAAGACTGGTCAAATAGTTCTGACAATGGTGCGAATAGCGTAGTGGACAACGGCGTCGCCTTCCCACACCCCGCTAACGGCATAGCCACACTTTCCGGTGACGGTGATACGACGTTTACCTTTCTTAGTAGCAATATTCAGGATAGTTTGAGTAACATAGTTGCTCTTTCAGGAATAGCTGTCACCTTAAAGGAAGAAGAAATTTCTGGCAGGGATCTCTATAATGTCGGATTTAGTTTGGTTAATGGCGACATTATGACTAAGAACGAGTTTGACTACAAAATAAGCACTACCGATACCGCAGGCTTGAACTCGGCTGCTGTGGGTTCAATAATTTCGGGTAGTCCTAATGGTACTAATCTTGTGACCAAGAATATATATTCAAGCTGGGACTCCACAAATGGCTTTTCAGGTCTACTCGCGTCTCTTACGAGTAATGACGGCAAGGACATTGGATTTGTTAGTTTCCCAAAAGAACAAACCATTTATGTACAGGATATTATAGGTACTAATTCTCAGATATCATCTATAGATGATGCACATAACCAATTTACCACTACCCCCGAGCCTATGACGCTGGTTATGTTGGGTATCGGCTTGGTGGCTTTCGGTTATAGCCGTCGCAATACCCTATCTGCCTCTAAAGGCCTATCGGCTTAAGCCAACGTTCTCTTTTATGTTTTGTTAGCCAAGTTGGTGGTAAAAAATCATCCAAAGCCACGTTAATTCTGGACTTCGGATTTTCCAGTTTAAACATTAGACTTTTCGATACGGACTGTCTAGTGGTTCAAAACCACCATAGTAGTCAGTTAAAATCTATTCGGTTACTGTATAAAAGTAAGTAATTTCTGACAAAAATACTGGTTAATTACTTTCTTTGTTTGTTAAAATTAACGATTTCTGATAATAGTCACGATTATTATGGAATTTTTCGAACGACACTACATGATATGGACAATATTTGCTTGATTTGCGGTTCACCAATGTATCGCTATAAGCGTAACTTGTTTGATAGGACAATTAACCTTTTTGTTGAAGTTAAGCGTTATCGGTGCAGTGACTATAACTGCGAATTTACTACGCTAAAAAGAGTTAATCGTAAAAAAGACGAGTTAAAGAAAAATTAAGAGAATCTGTTGGCGCCAACAGAATCCCTATTCAGTAATCGAATAGGCCTCTGAAAACACTAAAAATACTGGATAGTTGAACATTGTTGAATGCTTGTAAAATCAGCATGACTACATAAATAAGGAAATTTATCCCCGTATCAGTAGACAGTCTGAACCCTTTTGTCTCATATTGAAAAGTACTATCCTTGTTTTTCGCGG
>PMJA01000413.1 GCA_003158415.1 Methylobacter sp. | reverse complement strand
CAGTTTTTTTAACTTTTTCTCAGGTTCGAATAACGGAATTGTATTGTTGTAGCTTTTGCTCATTTTGCGGCCATCAAGGCCGGACAAAACAGCGCCATGCTCATCAATAATAGCTTCGGGCAAAACAAAGTGTTCGCCATAAATATGGTTAAAGCGTCCGGCAATATCCCTCGCCATTTCTATATGCTGTATCTGATCCCTACCTACCGGCACTTTATTGGCATTAAACAGTAAAATATCGGCCGCCATGAGTATCGGGTAACTGAACAATCCCATATTAATGCCTTTATCGGGGTCGTTTTCGCCACCTTGCTCATTTTCAGCAACCGCCGCTTTATAGGCATGCGCTCTGTTCATCAAGCCTTTGGATGCCACACAGGTTAACATCCACGTCAATTCCATAATTTCCGGAACGTCTGACTGCTGGTAAAAAACGGCATTTGAAGTATCCAGCCCCAAAGCCAACCAGGTCGCCGCGATTTCGAGACTGGACTGCCTGACTCTTTCCGGCTCCTGACATTTAATCAACGCATGATAGTCAGCAAGAAAATAAAACGGTGTAACATTTTCATCTTTACTGGCTTTAATAGCTGGTCTGATAGCGCCAACATAATTACCTAAATGCGGCGTACCCGTGGTAGTAATACCGGTTAAAACAATTGCTTTAGTCATGTGTTCCATCTATTTTTAGCTTAATGTGGGTGAAATATTACATAACTGATGTTACGCAAGCCATAAAAAATACCACGAAGACACGAAGAAATAAAACTTCGTGTCTTCGTGGTGAATTAAAAACCATTCATATTGAGTTTCAAATTATTATTTTCTCGCCTCAATCAGTTTGATAATATCACCGCTACGCGCATCAAGACGCACCGAGGCAAAACCGCATGCTTTAACGTGTTTAACCGTGTTCCTGTTAATATTGGCGCCGACCAGCGCAACGATGGCAGGGTTGATAAAGTTCATAACACGGGCTATCACAGGTTTTGAACTTAACACATGCTCCAGTAATAAAACCTGTCCACCGGGTTTACAAACTCGGTATAGCTCTTTTAGCCCTTTCAGCGGCAAAGGCACGGAACAAAAAACAAACGTGCCGATGACGGTGTCGAAGCTGTTATCGGCAAAACATAAGGACTGCACATCCATCAAATTAAGCTCGACGACGACGGCTTTCCTATGTTTATTATGTGCCGCCTGCCCTAGCATTTGCGGACTAAAATCAATCGCGGTCATTCGGGCGTCAGCAGGATAATAGTCGAAGTTTTTACCGGTGCCGACGCCGATTTCAAGGATATGATGACCGTCAACTTTCGCCCATAGTTTTTGACGCCAGCGCTTGAAAAACAAGCCCTCCATGACGGCTTCCAAGCCATCAAAATAGGGCGCTATTCGATCATATCGTTTTCTGATGGCGGCGCTGTCTGATTTCATAATGATGTTGGCGTAAATGGAAGTTGCCGAATATTACCGCGCGAACTTAAGCTTCATCAACATTATTCTTGTCGGTCATGTAAAATAAGCGCTTTCCGGCGTAACCGCTGGGAACGTATGGCCTTCTCAAGCAGGCGCTGAGAACAAGAAATAAAGCATTATTGGATTAGTTATAGACGTGAAAGCACAACTAGAAGATTTGGTACAGACGCCACTCCCGACAGAACACGGTGAGTTTATTCTGCATTACTACAGCAATACGATTGATGACAAGGAGCATATAGCCTTGGTTAAAGGCGATGTTGCCCACCGGGAAAATGTGCCCGTGCGCATACACTCCGAGTGTTTTACCGGCGATGTCCTGGGTTCCCGGCGTTGCGATTGCGGCGAACAACTGGCAATGTCCATGCAGCTTATTGAAGAAGCGGGTTACGGCGTGTTGATTTATCTGCGCCAGGAAGGACGCGGCATAGGCTTGTTGAAAAAACTACAGGCTTATAATTTGCAGGATCAAGGCATGGATACTGTGGACGCCAATATACACCTGGGGTATCTTGCCGATGAACGGGAATACAGCATTGCCGGGTTAATACTGGAAAGCCTACAGATAAAGTCAATAAAATTAATGACTAATAATCCGAAAAAAATAGACGGCTTAAAAAAACTGGGCATTAATGTGTCTGGCCGCATACCCGTGGAAGTGGTGGCCCATGATGGCAATGTCGGTTATTTAAGAACCAAAGCCAGAAAAATGGCGCACATGCTGTTCGAACCCAAAAAGTAGTCGCTAAAAAAAAGCCGATGCAAAACATCGGCTTTTTTATTTTCACTTTAAAACTGGACAGTTTAAGGTTAAATTGTTTGTGGTTCGATTGTATGACAAGCTCACAACTCACTACAAACGGCTAACCTCCCGCCTAGATTACAGCGTATCGACAGCGTTCAATTCTCGGAAAGCTTGTTCTAAACGAACAACCATACCTACTTCACCGGCGCGTTGCCAAACGCGCGGGTCGTAGTATTTTTTGTTAGGCTTGTCGTCACCGTCAGGATTGCCGATTTGACCTTGCAAATAAGCTTCGTTTTGTATGTAGTAGTTCCTGATGCCATCCCATGTCGCCCATTGGGTGTCGGTATCGATGTTCATTTTAACGACGCCGTAGCTGATCGATTCTTTGATTTCAGCCGCTGTAGAACCTGAACCGCCGTGGAAGACGAAGTTCAAGGTATTGGCAGGTACATTGTATTTTTCAGACACATACTTTTGTGAATTGTCCAAAATGGTAGGCGTCAATTTAACATTGCCGGGCTTGTATACCCCA
The DNA here is from genome assembly GCA_003158415.1 of Methylobacter sp. Lineage (GTDB taxonomy): Bacteria > Pseudomonadota > Gammaproteobacteria > Methylococcales > Methylomonadaceae > Methylobacter_C. The sequence continues at coordinate 4,277 of PMJA01000413.1, read as the reverse complement.
TGCACGTTACCAAAAGAAGCCGCGATGGTGAAACGATGGCTGATTTTGCTTAATTCTTCATACGCATAAGCCACGTCTTCAGGTTGTGTATACAGCATGGAATGATCTAAGTTGCTGTTATCGACACCGTCTTCTTCGCCGCCGGTAACACCCAATTCGATTTCCAGCGTCATGCCCAGTTTAGACATGCGAGCTAAATACTGACCGCAAATCTCGATATTTTCTTTCAGGCTTTCTTCAGACAAATCCAACATGTGCGAGCTGAACAGCGGCTTGCCTGTTTCTGCAAAATGCTTTTCGCCGGCATCCAACAAACCGTCTATCCAAGGCAACAATTTTTTTGCCGCGTGGTCTGTGTGTAAAATAACCGGTACGCCGTAAGCTTCGGCCACCAGATGTACATGCTGGGCGCCGGAGATAGCACCCAGAATAGCCGTTTGCTGTCCTTCCAGTTTAAGCCCTTTACCGGCAACAAATTGAGCGCCGCCGTTTGAAAACTGAATGACAACAGGTGATTTAACCTTGGCCGCCGCTTCCAATACCGCATTGATTGAATCGGTATTGATAACATTAACGGCAGGCATAGCGAACTGGTTTGCTTTGCAAATCGCAAAGACTTTTTGCACATCTTCACCGGTTACAACACCGGGTTTAACGACATCTAAAATTTTTTGTGACATTGTGTATCCTGTATCTGTCTATTTTATTGAGGGGGATAAAGTCGGAGCCATTCGGATGGCGAATAGAAACTTCGCCGCCGAATGGTCTAGCGCTTTTTAACCCTCTAAGCTAGCCAAGCGGGCGGCAAGCAGTTGTTCCAGTGCTTCCAACGCAGCCGCAAAACCACTGATGCCTTCAGCCAATTTGTCAGTCGCCATACGGTTTTCAGCGTGCATACGCTCGAAAGTCGCTTTGTCTATTGATAATTTTTCAATGGTCAATTGTGCTGCGTTTTCAGGATCCAGTTTGCGCGGCAATTCGCCTTCTGTGGCTTGCAATTCGGCCAACAAGGAAGGTGCAATCGTCAACAAATCAGAACCTGCCAATTCGGTAATTTCACCGACGTTACGGAAGCTGGCGCCCATGACTTCAGTCTTGTAACCGAACTTTTTGTAGTAGTTGTAGATTTCAGTCACTGAAACCACGCCTGGATCTTCTGCTGGCGCATAAGAATCACGACCGGTATCTTTTTTGTACCAATCAAGAATACGTCCGACGAAAGGAGAAATCAGGGTAATGCCGTTTTCTGCGCAAGCAATTGCTTGGTGTAAACCAAACAACAAAGTCAAATTACAATGTATGCCTTCTTTTTCAAGAACTGCCGCTGCTTGTATGCCTTCCCAAGTCGCTGCAATTTTAATTAATACGCGATCCCTGGCGACATTCTGTGCTTCGTATTGCGCGATTAAATCACGACCTTTGGCAATAGTCGCGTCAGTGTCGAATGACAAGCGGGCATCAACTTCTGTTGAAACACGGCCAGGTATAATTTCAAGGATCTTTAGTCCGAAAGAAACTGCAAGGCGGTCAAAAGCCAGTGAAACGACTTGTGCAGCAGAAGCCTCTGCTCCTAAGCTGGCACGAGCGGCCTTTAATGTATCATCAACAATGCCTTGATATTGCGGCATTTGTGCAGCAGCAGTAATCAATGATGGGTTAGTGGTTGCATCGCGAGGTTTGAACGTTTCAATTGCCTGGATGTCGCCGGTATCCGCCACAACAACAGTGACTTCTTTGAGTTGTTCTAGTAAATTTCTTCCCATAATAGGTGCCTTTATATGTGTAAGTTAAAAAAATTTGCATAATCGCGCGTCATAATGACTCATCGCGATAGTCTGAGTTTAGATGCTGACAGAAACATCAATGTTCGAAGTAAATCTGACTTAAGCCTACCCCACTGAACGAGAAAAAGAGACATCAGCTAAAGCTGTTAAGGAAGCTCTAACTATGTCTCAATTTATCAAAGGATTTATCAGCCTTGGTGACGCATGTATTTATCAACACCCGTTTCAATAGCAATGGGTTTTAGTTTTTCGATTAAAGCTTGTCTTACCATGTATTTGGCAACCCGACTGATCTGCGGCAGACTGTCCTGTTCTTGCAAATACTTGGCAACTCCGGTAGGCCCTATAGACGCTACGGGTTTCTTGACTTGCTTTTCGGCCAAAGCCGTTTGCATTGCCAAATACCTGGCGACTCTGCTAGGTTGCGGCAAGCTGGCCTGATGTTGCAAATATTTGGCAACGCCGGTTACGTCAACTTCAATCGGCGCATTTTTCACATGCAATGCGGCCAAAGCAGCTTGTTTTGCCATATACTTGGCGACTCGGCTAGGTTGTGGCAAGCTGTCCTGATGTTGCAGATACTTGGCAACACCCGTTACATTATCCGGCCTTGCAGATTGCTTTGTTTCTGTTGCAGCCAAAGCAGATTGTTTAGCCAAATATCTGGCCACTTTACTGGGTTGCGGCAGACTGGCCTGATGTTTCAAATACTTTGCTACGCCGCTGAGTCCTGGTGCTTCTTTTTTGTTTTTTAGATACTTTTCAACGCCGGTTCCTTCAGCCGCCTTGAGTGTCTGCTTTTGTTGTTTTTCGGCTATCGCCTGTCTCAGCATATATTTAGCGACACCACTGGCTACACTGTGTTCCTGGCTTTCCAAATATCTGGCAACACCGCTCACTAATGGAACAGGTTCCTGCTTAGCTTGCTCCGCTGCTTTGATACTTGCCAACAACGCCGCATCCTGATGATCCAGGTACTTGGCAACGCCGGTAAGTCCACTCGGATCTCTGGTGTAAACAGGATAAACAGTCTTAACTTCCTCGATTTCCTCAACTTTAGGGCGTTTCATGAAAAAGAACAGGCCTGCAACAGCAGGTAAAAACAAACCACTCAAGTTATTCTGGTTCATGGATTACCCCCGGTCGCGCATGTACTTTTCAACTCCAGTTGCAGATTTCGCTGCCGTTGTTTTTGATGATACCGTTTGTTTTGACAGATACTTGGCAACTCCGGTTGCTACTGATGAGGATTTGACACTCTTTTCCAGGTATCGTGAAACGCCGGTACCGGATACTTTGTTCAAATACTTTGCAACACCGGTGGTGAGTGCATAAGATGCCTTGACAGGCGTCGCCGCTGTTGCAGGCGCTTTTTTCTGTACGGGCGTTGCACTGCGTCTTTTGAGGAAAAAACCGGCTAAGACAAGAACGACTATACCAATCAAATAACTCGACAAAGATGATTCTTCTTTAGGAGCGGCAGCCTCACCGACAGCTTCTACCGGACTTGAAGCAACTTCATGTTTCGATATTGCGGCTTTCACGGAAGCGGAAGGTTTGTAGTTAGGGTCATGATACAAAACTTCCGGTTGGAAGTTTGCAGCCGGGAATTTTGAATCAACTTCATGGCTGGTTGCGGCACTAGGGGCCGCCTTTGTAGCCGCTACAGGCGTCTTAGTTGCAGTTGCTGCCGGACTATTCTTAGCAATATAGCCGCTATCCTGATAAAGCACTTCCGGCTGAAAGTCTGCCGCTGGATATTTTTGATCTGCGCTCGCTGCGGCGCTAGCCAACAGCAATACCGCAAAGGCACCTCTGGTCAAATTATTCTTTTTCACGTTGTTCACCTAAAAGTCGGAAGAAGAGGATTGAGACCCCGACATGATAGACTGCTGTGCGCATCTAAAGATAGGGGTCTCTCTCCAAATATAATGTGTGTAACTACTCTATACTTTGTTTTAATATTAAAGCACTGCTTCTACGTTCTTGACTACGTTTTCAACGGTGAAGCCAAACTCCTTGAAAAGCTGCCCCGCTGGAGCAGACTCGCCAAAACGGTCGAGACCTACAATTTTACCGTTGGTTCCTACATACTTCCACCAACCATCGGTCACACCCGCTTCAACCGCGACACGCTGGGTTACGGCAGCAGGCAATACTGATTCACGGTAAGCCGCATCTTGCGCATCAAAAATATTGGTAGACGGCATAGAGACTACGCGAATTTTTTTACCGGCCGCTTTCAACTCGTCAGCCGCTTTCAGCGCCAGCTCAACTTCCGAACCGGTAGCGATAATAATCGCGTCAGGCTGGCCGTCGCTGTCACTCAAAATATAGCCGCCGCGTGAAATAGCCTCAATTTGTTGTTGAGTGCGCGGTACGTGCGGCAGATTCTGACGGGAAAAAACCAGAATGGAAGGCCCGTCTTGACGTTCGAAAGCCGCTTTCCAGGAAACAGTGGTTTCAACGGCATCGCAAGGACGCCAAACTTGT
>PMJA01000268.1 GCA_003158415.1 Methylobacter sp. | reverse complement strand
TACCTCCTCACCCACCATCTTTAACCTCTACACGATATCCACAACGGTCAGTTATACGCTGGATGTATTTGGCGGTGAACGCCGTGGCATCGAGAGTCTTGAAGCCCAAAAAGAATTGCAGCGCTATACGGCGATTGCTACTTATCTTACGTTGACCGGCAATGTCATCAACACAGTCATCGCTAGAGCCGCCTACCGAGCCGAAGTCGAGGCCACGGAACAGCTTATCGATATAGTGCGCAAGCAAATCAAAATAACGGAAAGTCAAGTAAAGGCCGGTACCGTACCTTACCTGAACGTGCTTAGCCTCCGTAGTCAGCTGGCATCTATAGCAGCGACCCTACCGCCGCTGAAGCAAAAACTCAGTCAAACCGAACACCTGCAAGCCAATTTGGTCGGGCTGACGCCTGCGGACTGGAATCCGCCCAAGGTAAGCCTGGAAGAGCTGACGCTGCCGTCAAACATCCCCGTAAGCTTGCCTTCCGATTTGGTGCATCAGCGCCCGGACATCCTGTCTGCGGAGGCGCAACTACACAGCGACAGCGCAAGAATCGGCGTGGCCACGGCGGGCTTGTTTCCGAATATCAGCTTAACCGGCTCTTACGGCTACAATAATCAATCCCTGCTCGACCTGTTCATGAGCCGGGGCAACATCTGGAGCATGGGTGCCAATTTCGCCCAGCCGCTGTTTCACGGCGGAACCTTATGGTTCAACCGCAAAGCCGCCATCGAAACTTACGAAAAATCCCTGGCCAATTATCGTCAAACCGTTGTCAGCGCTTTCTCGCAAGTTGCCGACACTCTGACTGCGCTTGAGCATGATGCCGAAGCCCTGTCCGCGCAACGGCAAGCGCTGACTGCGGCCGAAGAAGCCTTACGACTGATCAACGCAAATTACCAGGCCGGTCTGGTCAATTATCTGCAAGTTCTCACCGTGGACAGTCAGTACCAGCAGGCGAAAATTGCTTATCTATCAACTTTAACTCAACGCTTTCAGGATACAGTGGCCTTTTTTGTCGCCTTGGGCGGGTCATCTTAGATATTTCGCTACCCACTTAAGGTGGGACAGATAACATTCCTCTAAGGGATGTTATCTGCATAGAGTCCCCCTAACGATGCACCCAATCTGCGCCTAACGTCCCTTGCAGGCTTTCAAGATAAGACGGCGAAGAGACCTTTGCAAGCATCAGCTCCGCCGCCGCAAGCTTATCCGTCAAGACCTGATTAAGCGCATCGGTGGGGTCGGTTTCGCTGATGCGCTGCAAGATATAATCGCGGTGCTGTTGCCAAAGCTTACAGTCCCGTTGCTGCTTGATCTGTAGTCGCTCTTGATACCAATCGCTGTGTAGCAGGTAATCGCGCGTGAACAGGGAGCGGATGGACGGATCATCAATACTTTTACCTTCAAATTCGCCGTAGGCCATAATATGGATCAGCGCCTTTAGCGGCGGGCAAGCGTCGTCGATGGAGCTGTCCTGGAAATAGAGCAGTGCCACCCGCTGCTGCGCTTCATAGACATTGTCGACGCCATCGATAAAACCTTCCAGATCCTGCGTTTCAGGCCTCAACATGGCGGTATCGAACACCGCCGTCGGATAGTCGAATACCTTGCCGAAATTGGTATGCACAAAACGTTCGGTAATGCGGTAACCCAGACGGCTGGCATAAACCGTCCGACCTTCATGTTCAAAGTCTTCCAGCTTTTCCAGTTGCCCGTGTTCGATCAAATAACGCGGATCGCGCTGCTCTACCGGCAGGCGCGACCAGATTTCAGGAATCAACAGGCTGATGTCATGATCGATACGGCGTTGACAGCCGATATAGCCTGCCGCCGTGGAATAGCCGTCGTAGCTGCATAACAAATAAGAAACCAGCGCGGTATTGAGATCGGCGGTGGTGCTTAGCGCATTAAACGGGCCTTTGGTCAGCGCGCCTTCGGAACCTGCACCGGTGGTCGAGGGTGACTTGCCGGTCAGGCTGCAGATAAAATCCATAAACAGCTCTGGCAGCTCCTGATAATGGATAGGGTTATATATGGCCAATGCCCTGATACCGGAGGCTACCTCGCGCGGATTGTTGCGACGTCCGGGCAATACCGCATTAACCGGAAAATGCACCGCCTGATCGACACAAAGACTGCGCGTCAGTCTCGTTGACAGCTCAGCCAAATAGCGCATGGACGGATTAACCAGATCAGGCCGCAGTTGCAGATAACGCACATTTTGACTGGGCTTGCCGTCAACCAGACGCGGATGGGCCGACGAGACAAAATATTCGCCTGTTTTTCCTTGCGCCGCCTGACTGATAACAGTGCGCATCGGCTCGCTGAATTCGTCAAAATGGATGACGTCTTCCACCAACTCGCGGGCGTCTTGGGGAGTCAACGGTTGAAAATTGGAAATAAAATTGTCCGTGCCGGATAAATCCAGTTCGGTCTGCAAATCCGCGCCCCGGTGGATGGCGTCGTCGGGACGTTGAAAAAAGCTTTGTTCGCAATTGTCGACCAGTTTAACACTGGGGTTTTTATAGTCGGGATTCAGCCCGGTAAGCAGACTGACCGGTACGACCGTGGAGGCGGTTATATCATCTTCCAGCTGCACTTTAGCGGACGCGATAAAGTCCTGCCTTAATTTGAAAACCCGCCAGGCGCCATTGGTGTCAAAGCCTACCCGCAGATAGCTGGCGATCAGCTTGCGTCCGTGAAATTTCAATTCGTTGCCGGGATAGCCGTTTACCAGATCGACGGAAAAATGTTCTCGCCAGTTTGCCCCCCACTCCGCCTTGTAAAAGCGTTTTATCATCAGCACTATGGCCCAGATATGCTGGGGAATCTGCGTCAGCCACTGGTTATAATCCTCTGCATACTCGGTCGTGGACGGCGTCAGCAACTTGATGACCGAGCCTAGCGTGCGCTTATTGCTTAACAGTCTGCGTTGATCGCTGCCGTTGCGTTCAGCATTCCGAAACCGGTTGGAATAATCGTGTTCAAAAATTTCAGCCACCATCGCCATGTCTTGATCGAAATTATCGACAAAAATCGCGCCGGAAATGATTGCGCCAGCCATAGATTTGGAAATTTCCGACTTGCCGCCACCCGATACGGTGCTCGGTTTATGGCAAAAAGTGCCTTCGGGATAGGTGCCCACCAGCCGCCAGCTGGGCGCATTCGGATGGCGCTCCATGTGCACCCTAAAGCCATTGGGATAAATGTATGTATGATTGATTAACAGCTTTAGAGTGTGGCTAATGCCGTCGCGTTGCCAGCTGATTCGCTGTTGCTGGATATTGATTTCTGCGGTACAGGGTATAAAAATAATGGACGGATGGGCTTTATCTATCGCATAGCCTTCAGCTTTAATGTCGATGGCAGGGCCTAACAAGCGGCAAAGCTTGTCGAAAGGAAACGATTCGTTATTATCGGACACCTGAGGCACATAAATTTCCCCCAGAATCGCTCTTGGGAAAGCCAACGCGCCGCCGGAATGCTCCTCTTCACAGCCGCCGAACAGATTAGCGGAATAACTGATCTGGGATTTTATTTCCTTTTTACTGTAACCGAAATAGTTGTCGGCAATTAGCGTGACGATGACGCCCTGCATATTACGGCACACCAGTTTAAACGGCTTGCCATCGTTGTAGAGTTCTTCCTCAATTTGCCAGCACATGCCGTCTTTGCGCTGGCGCTCGGTGGCATCCTTGGTGTGAGGCAAGCCTAGCGCCTGTTTACGACAGCCCACCAGATGCGGAGCCAGTATGATGCAGCCGGTATGCCCCGTCCAGTGATCCACATCCAGTGCGGCATCATGCTCAGGCAGAAACGGATCGCCGCCGTTGCCGAAAATGGATTCTACAAAATCCAGGTTGGCGATTAAGCCGCCGGGCGCAAAAAACCGGGTTTCCATTGTTTTCTTAGGGCTAAAGCCGGGGATTTCGGGCACGACTATCGGCCTTTGCAATAAAGACAGCCACAGTTTTGCAGAATGCTCTTGTCGGCTGGTGAAAGGCAGGCATAATAGCTCATCGGGAGGCGACAGGGCGATACGCAATAGCGCGGTAAAAACAGCGACCGGCACTTCATTCTTGTCAGCCGGAACCGGAAGCCCTCCGGCGGCTATATGAAAGACGCCTTTAGTGGTGCGCCGGTCATTTTTTGGATTATGCAAGACTCCTTGCCGCATCCGGTAGGAATCTATATAGGCGGAATGAAATTCATTGTGCTGGAAAGGCAGCGACAGCTCCCTGGCCAAGCCTTTACGTTCCAGCACAAACGTCTCGCCCGGCAAACGAATGTCGGCATCCTCGCCGTTTTCTTGCAAATAGGCGTTAAGAAAATCCTGTATGCGTTGATCTGCCGGACAGCGGTATTCGGCTAAAAGGCGGCGTTGCCGGGTATAGTTTTTCAACAAATGACCGGCAATATCAAGATATTGCCGGTCGCCGTCGACTTCACAAACAGGCTGGCCCAGCGCGGCTAATTGCAGATTGATGTGTTGCAGTTCTTCCCGTTGTTTTTGACTCGCAAAATCAAGTCCGGTCGGAATAACAGTTGAATTCATGGTATGACTCCAGCGAGTGTTGGTTAAGGACTGTAGGTAAATTTTGCTTAGAAATAGTGACTAAATAACTTGGATATAGGGCGTTATCGTGGGAGCAGCTAAAGCCGCTCCTACTAAGTTAGGTTGATTTTCAGTTAAATAGCCTTATAGTTGCACAACAAAAACACTAAATCAGAGGTATTTTATGCAGCATTTTCGTCTTTCTTTTATCGTTACCGTGGTTTGCCTGGCCGGGGCCGTTTATTGGGGCGGCATCATGGGCGCGTTTATCGCCCTAATACTGGGGATACTTGAGGTGAGTTTATCATTTGATAACGCCGTTGTGAACGCATCGATATTAAAGCGCATGGATGAGCGTTGGCAACGGTACTTTTTAACCTGGGGGGTTTTAATCGCCGTATTCGGCATGCGTTTACTGTTTCTTATTTTAATCGTCGCCGTCGCCACCGGAATCGGTTTTGTAGGGGTAACCGAAATGGCCTTGCACGATCCCGCCACTTACGCCCATCATTTAAACGAGTCGCATGTGCAAATTGCGGCCTTCGGCGGCATGTTTTTGTTGATGGTGTTCTTCTCGTTTATTTTTGATGAAGGCAAGGAGTTGCATTGGCTGGGCTACCTGGAAGAAAAAATGTCCGATTTCGGCAAGCTTCAATCAATTGAAATCATACTGGCATTAGGACTGCTGTTAATCATGCAAAACTGGCTGCCCGATGCCATCCGGTTAAATGCGCTGGTTGCCGGTATCTCAGGCGTTATCTTATTCGTTATCGTGGACAGCTTGGCGACGTTATTTGAAGATGAAGAAGAAGGCGAAGAAGTAATCGAAGCCATTAAAAAAGGCAGCGTCATGAGCTTTTTATATCTTGAGGTATTGGACGCCTCGTTTTCATTTGACGGCGTTATCGGCGCCTTTGCGATTACTCAGGATGTGGTCATTATTATGCTGGGACTGGCGATAGGCGCGATGTTTGTGCGAAGCCTGACGGTGTATCTTGTGCGCCAGGGCACCTTGGATGAATACGTGTTCCTGGAACACGGAGCTCATTACGCCATCGGCACACTGGCGGCCATTATGCTGATCAGCATGACTCATCATATTTCCGAAGTGATCACCGGTCTGGTCGGCGCGGTATTGATCGGCTTGTCGGTGATTTCATCGATAGTTTATAGAAGCAAGCACGCGCAATAATCCCCCTCGTTTTTATTAAACTGTGTTATTTAACATGCTTAATGCGTTAAATAACACAGTTTAATTAATCTTTACTGCTTATTAAATTCACAAAGCCAGTGTTTCTGCGGTCTGTGTTTATTGGTATGAAAATTGCTCATATATTAGCTATGGCGCTCTTTTCTTCCAATCAGAACATAACATAAACTCGCTATGATCAACTCCATATTATTTAACGAACAAAAAAACGGGTTTCTTTTATTCGTTATCATTGCATCCATTGTTACGCTATTGCCATGTCAAAATGCCTTGGCCACGGCGGCGTTCTCACGACAAACAGGCGAACCCTGTACGGCCTGTCACATGCAGTCGTATGGGCCTTGGCTGACTCAATACGGTCAAAAATTCAAGCTGGACGGTTATGTCGCCGGTAATGCCAACAAATTGCCGGATGTGCTCAACCCGTTGTCCGCAGAATTCATAGCCTCGTATACGAACACGGAAAAAGGAGTGCCCGGCGGGCAATACTATGCGAATGAAATGGGACAGTCTGGTCCCAACAATAATGTGGTTAACGACTGGACCGCCATTTATTACACCGGTCGTGTTACCAGTCATATCGGTAGCTATCTACAGTTTAATATCAATCCCCAGGTAATGCACTCGACCAGCCTTGCTATGGCCGACATACGCTATGCTAACCACGCCAAAATCAGCGACAATGACATTAGTTATGGGATTACCGTCAACAATGCGCCGACCATGTCTGATTTCTGGATGACAAGCTATGCCTGGATGTATCCTTATACTACCTCTTCCGCCGCACCAAAACCGGGGGCTCAGCCCTGGCTACAGGCCCTGATGGCCGGTGCGAATACGGCAGGCGCGACGGCTTACACGATGATTAATAATCATCTTTATCTGGAAGCGGGCGGTTATACTTCCCAGGCAAAAAATATGGCGCAAGGTCTGGGGGTTTGGACTAATGGTTCTCAATGCGGAGGCCCACAATGCGGGCTTATTGATGGCGGCGCCCCTTACTGGCGAGTATTTCTACAACACAGCACTGGCCCGCACACAATGATGATTGGAACTTACGGCTTAGCCGCCAAAGTAATCCCTTTATATCAAAGCGGGTATGGGACGAACAGTTATCAGGAGTACAACCTCGACTCCAACTACTCCTATATGATGGACAACGATAACATGTTCATGGCGATGTTTAAATATACATGGGACAACATGCAGATGAACTCCAGTGTTCAGCAAGGCCTTTCCGATAATAGCCATGACAAACTCAACACCGCTATGATGATGGGGATGTGGACCTATAAACAGACNNACCAATTCGTTTCTTTTCGAAGCCGATTATATTCCATTTGGTAAAGGCACCGCTAAGCTGGATCCTTATTTGAACCTGCGTTTCTCGCTGCAATACTGGGCTTACACTCAATTCAATGGCGCATCCACAAACTATGACGCCGCAGGGCGTAACGCCGCCTCTAACAATACCCTTTATTTTGCCACTAACCTAATGTTTTGATTTTGTTTTCTATGAAATATAATTTAAAGACTGCGTCTATTTTTATGCCCATCATTCTGCTGTGTCTTTTGGGATTTTCCGGCCTAGCGCATGCCGTACAAGTATCCGGCTCATGCCCTGGCGGTCATACTATGGATATGGGCGGCATGAACATGAGCGCCAACAAAACCGTCGCAAAGCGTGCCGAAGCCGAATGCAGCAACTGCCACGGCACGGATGGCAACGGCGTCAATCCTACTGACGATGTGCCGAATTTAGCGGGGCAAGATTTCATGTATCTGTGCGCCTGGCTGAGTGAATGCCGTAAAAAAGGCAAGCAATGTGAAAGCCATGAAGACATAGCGGCTAAACTCAGCGATCACGACATTGTCGGCTTGGCGATGTTTTATACCCATTTACCCTCTAATAAGTGGTAACTTGAGCAATGAAAAATACTACGATGTTACGCCTGTTGATTATTTGTGGGCTCAGTTTATTCGGGCTCTGCCTGCCTGGATGTTCGGTTTTTGAAAAGAAACCCGCAGCCGACACCCCGGCCGCGACAGCCCAAACGGTTTACTACACCTGTGACGGCTGCCATGGCCCCCAAAATATTCGCGTTGATTTTATGTCACCCAAAATCATAGGCCAGAAGAAAGCCTATCTCGCGGCGAAATTACGCGATTTCAGGGAGTTGAAACGGGTTAATCCCTATATGAATGGGGTTGTGGCGGAGCTGACCAATCAGGACATCGACAATCTGGCAGCTTATTATGCCAATTACGGGCAAGGTAAAAAGTAAATGAAACACCTATACACCGCTCTCCTGCTCAGTACGGTTATCGCTATGCCTGCCTGGGCCGAGCAGCCGCAGGATTTCCTCACCCGCTTTGCGGCACAGGCAAAAACAGATAATGCGGCTTTTTCCGGCTTTGACGCCAGTCATGGCGAACAGTTCTTCAAGTCGCGCCATGACGGCGACTGGAGCTGCTCCAGCTGCCATACCGATAATCCCGCTGAACCGGGTAAACATAGTGTGACTAAGAAAGACATAAAACCGTTGGCCCCATCCACCAACCCCGAACGCTTTACCAATGCAGAGAAAGTTGAAAAATGGTTCAAACGCAATTGCAAGGATGTACTGAAGCGTGAATGCACCGCCCAGGAGAAAGGCGATGTGCTGACCTACTTGTTATCACTTTAAAACTTCCGATAAATACATACACTATTTTGATTTTAGCTCTACGAATAATTTCAATCTTACTCGAACCGCCATTATGAACGCGCCGCCACACAAAATGGCTCCCAATAGCATCCTCAGAAAAATCTTAGCCATCACGCTGGCGCTATTGGGAATTGCTTTTATTATCTGGTTGAACAGTTGGTTCACGACTTATGTCGATTTATCGAAATTCAACGAAAACTTGAGTATCGGCTTGTTGTTACTGGTTGGTTTCTTGACCGGTTTTCACTGTGTCGGCATGTGCGGCCCCTTAATTTTGAGTTACGCCACCAAAAATGCCCGTGCAGGTTATCAATCCCACGTTGCCCATTTTCTTTATGGCATCGGCAAAATCGTTTCCTACACCACGATCGGCGCTTTGTTGGGTGCATTGGGTTCCATAGTGGCGTTTACGCCGCAAATACGGGGCGCAGTGGGTGTGGCGGCCGGCATTTTTTTGATTCTGTTCGGCTTGCACATGCTACAAGTGTTTCCGGCGCTACGTCATTTTCAGTTCAGGACGCCGGGGTTTGTGATGCGCTTTATCGGCAAGGAATACCGCAAGCAGAGCAATCCCTTTGTGATCGGTTTACTGAACGGTTTGATGATTATTTGCGGCCCGCTGCAAGCCATGTATGTCATGGCAGCCGGCACCGGCAACTGGTTGGAAGGTGCGAAGATTCTGTTTTTTTTCGGCTTAGGCACCCTGCCGCTCATGTTAGGCTTTGGCTTTTTGACCGGCCTGCTCTCCAATAATTTGACGCCAAAACTACTGAAATTCTCTGGAGCTTTCATCATAATACTGGGCATCTTCATGCTGAATAGGGGGGTGGCACTAACCGGCGCCGGTGTTGATTTTCATACCCTGATTGTTCGTGTTTCTCAGCAACTGTTTCCTCTGACCGCCCAACCGCCTTCTTTTGCTACGGAACAAATCCTCAACATGGACGTATCGAAAACCGGTTATTCGCCCAATCAATTCAGCTTGCATAAAGGAATCCCGGTTAAATGGATAATTAACGCCAAGGAATTAACCGAATGTAACAGGGTTATTGTAGTGCCGCAGTATGGGCTTGAAATCAAGTTGAAGCAGGGTGTGCAGGTCATTGAATTCACACCCGCAGAGACTGGCGAGGTTGTGGTGCCATGGAGTTGTTGGATGGGAATGATTCACGGCACCTTCATCGTTGCTGAGAATTCGCAGCAAACCAAAGACAATCCGCCCCTTAACCTGCCAGCGGATAAGCCGGTTGAGGAAAGCGAGCAACAACGTCTGATTCGTGAATTGAAAGAAAAGTGGCAACAAATGCTGGCTTTTTTTCAGGCTATCGCCCACAAATAACATATAGCCTTAAATGCACCTTTGGCTCCATTGACCCAACACCGGTTTGCCACGATAAGGATAACCCCATGACCCAACGCATACTCGTATGGGATCTGCCGACCCGTATTTTTCACTGGACGCTGGTGCTGAGCTTCACCGGCACCTTTATCACCGGCGAAAGCGAGCGCTGGCGTGACATCCATGTACTGCTCGGATACACGGTGCTGGGCCTGATTGCGTTTCGCCTGATCTGGGGCTTTGTCGGCACGCGCTATGCCCGCTTCGCCGAATTTGTGCGCAGTCCCGCTTACGTCATTCGCTACCTCGCCCGACTGGCCAGGGGACAGGCGGAATATCCCGTCGGCCATAATCCGGTGGGCGCGGTCGCCATTCTGCTGTTGCTGTTGCTCGGTATCGCCAGCGGCGTCTCCGGCTGGGCAGTTTACGAAGAAATCGGCGGCGA
>PMJA01000137.1 GCA_003158415.1 Methylobacter sp. | reverse complement strand
GAGCCCGCGCCGATTCTGCGGATACCGGCATTCATGAAAAAGGCCGGCAATACGGTGGAAAAAATCGCCATGAGGAATGCCAGACTTAACACGCGCTCCCACGCGGCAAAGGGCAGAGAAAGACTGTGGCTAAATGTCGTGCCATGCCGGAAACCGAAATGCACTAAGGTTGCGACACTGGCGACGGTCATTGAGTAGGCGGTAAACCGCGCCGAGCCTATGCGTTGCGTCATAACGCCGCTGCCCATGACAAACCAGGAGAATATGACGGCGCTGCCCAGCACCAGACCCGAACCCAGCAACAGGCCGGATGATTCTGTACTCAGGTGTTCGATAAAAACCAGCATCGTGCCAATATAGCTTAAACTTAGTGCAATACAGACCCGTGCCGTGATACGTCGCCTGTAAACCACGGCGGAAAACAATACTACAAAAGTGGGATACAAAAAGATGATAACCCGCTCCAGCCCCGCCGAAATGTATTGCAGTCCGATAAAATCCAGATAACTGGCGATGTAATAGCCCATTAAACCCAAAACGATAACCGCCGCCCATTGTTTTTTATCCAGCGGCGGTGCGGGCGTTTGATTGTTGCGCCAGATGGCAACCAGCAGAAAAAACGGCAAGGCGAACAACATCCGCAACGCCATCAGGGTGATGGCGTCGACCTCCACGTTGGCGGTATAAGCCAGCTTGATGAGTATGGCTTTGGCTGAAAAGCCTAATGCGCCGAGCAACACCAGGCTGTAACCAAAGGCCCGATTGTTTTGTTTTGTAGGGGCTTTAGTCGGCAAGGCGTTCCTCACGCAGCGAAATTTGCAACTGTTCGATCAGTGACTTAATCGCCGACTCCTGCGCCATGACACTCTCGCATAACCAGAATTGATCGACTGCACGGTGCAGGTTTTGTAAAGGCTCGGTCGCCTTAAAATACCGGTTGCCTTCCAGATAATCGGTGTAAAAGCGTAGCCCTAGTTCAAGCGGGATTAAGCGTATGGCGGCGTACAAATAGCGGTAATCATTATCTGAAAAAAACACGCCGGTTTCGGCTAAGTAGCTGCTCAATAGCGCCGCACACAGATCCAAGTCAAATTCATTAGTCGTCAGGTTGTGGCAGCAGGATCGTAAACAATCGCCTATATCGTAATGCACCAGGCCCGGTTTAACGGTATCCAGGTCGATGAGGCTGACGATTTTTTTACTGTGTCGATCGAACAGGAAGTTATTTAATTTAGGGTCGCCGTGTATGACCCGTAATGGTAATAATCCCTGTTGTTTCGCCGTTTCCAGATCACCGGTCAGGTGTTGATTGTTGGCGATAAAGGCCGCGCAATAAAGGCTTTCGGGACTCTGTTGTACGGGCGCTTGCGTTAAGACCTGATGATAATGGCTTAAATAGCCGGGAGCGATATGAAAACCGGGCAAGGTATCATGCAACAGCGCTGGATCAAGGTCGCTGGCTAAACGGTGAAAATGCCCCAGCGCAAACCCAGCCTGACGGGCCTGATCGATATGACTGATAGTCTCCGGGCTTTCGGTATTGGCTATAAAATCCAGCGCACGCCAGTAATCGCCCTGGGCATCCTGATAAAAACCCTGGTTGCTTAGGGTTTTTAAAATAGCCGGGATTTTAAGCTTGACCGCTGCGCCCGGTTTTTGTTCAAGATGCCGGTTAAGCCGGATCAGATTGTCCATAATCTGCTCTGGCGCCGGAAAAACGGTGCGATTGATGCTTTGCAGGACAAAAGGCGAGGATGCCGTGGTAACCAGAAAGGTGTCATTAATCAGGCCGTTGCCCAGCGGGGACAGCCCGGTGACCATTTTGGCAAACTGATGGGCGATAGCAAGTAGTGTATTCATTCGATAGCTTATGTGGCCGACTCCCTGGCCTTAAGCAAATCAGTCAAGCTGCGCAACGCTTGACCTCTATGGCTTAATGCGTTTTTAACGGATGCCGGTAATTCAGCCGACGCGCACTGGTATTCCGGCACCCAAAATACCGGATCGTAGCCAAAACCCTGGTCGCCAACAGGATGATTTAAAATTTTACCTTCCCAAACCCCTTGCGCAATGACCGGAAAAGGATCGTCTGCGTGTTCCATAAACACCATCACGCAGATAAAGCGTGCGCTGCGCAGTTCGTCAGGGACGCCTTCAAGTTCCTTTAACAATTTTTGCACATTATCCTGATCGTTGGCGCCAATCCCCGCGTATCGCGCGGAAATAACGCCCGGCGCACCATTCAAAGCATCGACAACCAGGCCGGAATCATCGGCTATAGCAGGTAATTGACAGTGCAGAGCCGCATTTCTGGCTTTGATGATGGCGTTTTCTACAAAAGTGGAGCCGGTTTCCTCGGCTTCTGCGACGTTAAACGTCGACTGCGCAACTATCGGGTGCCCTTCAAGTATTGCCTGGATTTCTTTAATCTTGCCCGGATTGCCGCTGGCCAGGACGATTTGTTGTAATGCTGAAAGAGTCATATAAAGCTCAAGGTAAAGCGTTAATAAACAGGCGGCAATGTTATTTACCGCGATGATAGTGCCGACTCAATAGAGCTTGCCGAATAAATCTGAATAGGTCAGGTATAGCCGCACATCAAATTCAAGCTGATGATAAGCCGGTTCCATGTATACACATAACTTATAAAACGCCTTGTTATGGTCTTTTTCTTTCAAGTGCGCCAGCTCATGCACGACGATCATCCTTAAAAACGCCAGCGGTGCATTTTTAAAAATAGAGGAGACCCTGATTTCATTTTTTGCTTTCAGTTTGCCACCCTGAACCCTGGAAACAAAACTGTGCAGACCCAAGGCTTGATGCAGTATATTTATTTTATCGTCATAAATCACTTTGCTCAGCGGCGAAGATTGCCGTAGCCATTCATTTTTCATATTCAAGGTATAAGTATAAAGCGCTTTATCGGTGCGCAATTCATGCACAGCCGGGTATTTCTTGATTATTAGTTCGCCTAATTTATCTTTTTGTATAAGCTCTTGTATCTGATCGGTTATTTTTTCAGAATAGCCGGTTAAATAAGGTGTGTTCATGGCTTGGAAATCTCTATCGATCTTAAAAAATAAATGGGCGAGCAATGAAATAAACGAAAGAAATCAATGGAAAAAGGTAGGTGTCGATTATTCCGTCTCGTCGCCATTGATTAACGGCGTCAATAATACTACATATCAAAGGGCATAAATGCAGTAAACATGGCATAATGAACGATTTTAAACCCTGAAATACTAATGCCCGCTATGAAACTAGATGACCAAAAACTTCGCGAATTGGGTTTGGCGGTTATTCAGGTGGAAGCTCAGGCCATTTCTGCCTTAGCAGAGCAGATTAATGACAATTTTGTTGCTGCGTGCAAGTTGCTGTTCGATTGTGTCGGCCGCGTCGTTGTCATCGGCATGGGCAAATCAGGACATATCGCAGGCAAGATTGCCGCAACCTTGGCCAGCACAGGGACTCCGGCTTTTTTTGTGCATCCGGGGGAGGCCAGTCACGGTGATCTGGGCATGATTACCCGCCAGGATGTGGTGTTGGCCTTATCAAATTCCGGGGAAACTGAGGAAATTTTAAAGATTCTGCCGCTGATTAAGCGCCTGGGTGTGCCGTTAATCGCCATGACCGGCAATCCGGCGTCAACATTGGGCGTTATGTCCACGATACATATTAATGTGGCTGTTGAACAGGAAGCATGCCCCCTGGGGCTTGCCCCAACCTCCAGCACCACCGCCGCATTGGTGATGGGCGATGCCTTGGCGGTGTCGTTGCTTGAAGCCAGGGGCTTTACGCGTGATGATTTCGCCTGGTCTCATCCCGGCGGCAGTTTAGGCAAGCGGTTATTATTGAGGGTAAGCGATATTATGCATATCGGCGCCGACATACCTTCAGTACCGGCGTCCGCCCTTATTAGCCATGCTTTACTGGAAATGACTGAGAAACAATTGGGCATGACTGCTATAGTGGATGCCGACAACCGGGTGATCGGTATTTTTACCGATGGCGATTTACGGCGTACACTGGCGAAAAATCTTGATATTAAAAATACCACTATCAGCGAGGTCATGACGCCGCATTGTGCGGTAATTTCGGCAGATATACTGGCCGCCGAGGCCATGCAGGTTATGGAGAAAAAAAAGATTAACGCGCTGATCGTCGTCGATGACCATAAAATACCGGTAGGCGCGTTGAATATGCATGACTTGATACGGGCAGGAATCGTATGATGCCGGATACAGAAAAAATGCAGGCTATTATAGAAAAAGCCAAAAAACTCAAATTGCTGATTCTGGACGTGGATGGCGTATTAACCGACGGCAAGCTGTTTTTTGATAATGCGGGCAATGAATACAAATCCTTTCATGCCAGGGATGGTCACGGCATTAAGCTGTTGCGCCAAACCGGGGTTGAGGTGGCGGTGATTTCAGGACGCAAATCAAATTCCGTCGCACTGCGAATGCAAAGCTTAGGCATAGAACATGTTTATCAGGGGCATGAAGATAAACGCGCCGCGTTTAATGAGCTGATTGAAAAAACCGGCATCACACCGGAACAGGCGGCGCATGTGGGTGATGATTTGCTGGACTTACCCATCATGATACGGGTAGGCTTGGCTATTGCCGTTTATGATGCAAACTTTGCCGTCAAACAGCGCGCCGACTGGTGTACATCGCTGCCCGGAGGACACGGTGCGGTGCGGGAAGTCTGTGATTTTATTATGCAGGCGCAGGGACGCTTTGACGAAGTCGTGAATACTTACCTAAAATGACGCTACAAGAAAACAAGCATTATCTGTATATGGGAGCCATCGCATTAATGAGCTGGTGGCTGGCGGAGCTGACCGGTGTGATTGAGATTGGCCATGAGGCGCCTGCGCATAGCCCGGATTATTTCAGTAAAGGCTACACAAAATGGGAAATGAACGAATCCGGCACGTTAAAAAAACAATTGCTGGCTGAGGAAATGATTCATTACAGCGATGACGGCACCACGCACATGGTCAAGCCGGTCATGTTTTTCTTTAAGGAAAAAACTCCACCGTGGATTGTTAAATCAGAAACGGGCATTTTGTCCGGTGACGGCAAGGATCTGCTGTTAAATGGTCAGGTGACTATTGACAGGGCAAAGGCCAAGGGAGTCCGCCAATTGACCATTAATACCAGCGAGTTAAAAGTTAAGCCGGAAACCAGTTATGCAGAAACCAATGAGTGGGCGGAGTTGATCAGTGTGCCCAACAAGACGACAGGAACAGGGATGAAACTGACTTTTGTTGAGCCGATTCATCTACAGTTGCTTAGCCATGTGAAGGGGATATATGAAACAAAATAAAAAAAATGCCATCTTTTACTGTTGTGCATTATTATTGGGGCTGATGAGCTGCCCAGTGCATGCTTTGGAAAGTGATGCCGAGCAACCGATAAACATTGATTCAAATACGGCCACTTATGACGATGCTACAGCCACCAGCACTTACACAGGGAATGTCATCTCGGTACAGGGCAGCATCAAGGTTAACTCAGATAAGCTGGTGGTTTATTTTGTGGACGGTGATGCTGAAAAACTGGTGTTCACAGGAAATAAGGCGAAATTCAAACAAACGCCTAATGTAGGCGCTAAAGATATAACCGGTGAGGCGCTGATCGGTCATTTTTTTCCAAAAAAGAACCTGCTGGTTTTAATTGATGATGCGACCGTTTGGCAAGGCGATGCCATTTATTCCAGCGATTTGATTGAGTATGATATTAAAACATCACTGGTTAAGGCGGGAGAAAAGTCATCCGACAGCAAACGGGTGCATGTCATATTAAAACCGAAAGCTAAAGCAGAACAACCGGTCACGAAGGATAACAGCAAATGATAAGGCACAAGGCGCAGGGCGCAAGGCACAAGAGGCAAGACTCAAAATTTTATCTTCCGCCTTTTTTATTTTGTACCTGTTAATCATGGCTACACTCGCAGCACACCAGCTGATTAAATTTTACAATAAGCGTAATGTGGTCGACGGCGTATCACTGCATGTTAATACCAGCGAGGTCGTAGGCTTATTGGGTCCAAATGGCGCAGGGAAAACGACCAGTTTTTACATGATGGTGGGCCTGATTAAAGCCGATGCAGGTCAAATCACCTTGGACTCACAAGACATTACCCATTATCCGATGCACATAAGAGCGATATACGGCATTGGTTACTTGCCCCAAGAGCCTTCGGTTTTCCGCAAATTGAGTGTTGCGGACAATTTACGCGCCGTTTTGCAAATTCGTTCCGATTTAACATCAGGGCAAGAAGAGCTGATGATCGAAGAATTATTAGAGGAGTTTCACATTACCCATCTGCGGGATCAAATTGCGTTAAGCCTGTCGGGCGGTGAACGACGGCGTGTTGAGATTGCCAGGGCATTGGCGACCAACCCTCAATTCATATTGCTGGATGAACCTTTTGCCGGTGTTGACCCCATATCGGTGGAAGATATTAAAAAAATTATTGAGCATTTGAAGGATCGCGGCATAGGCGTATTGATTACCGAACATAATGTCAGAGAAACACTAGGCATTTGTGATCGTGCGTATATACTAAACAACGGTAAGGTGATTGCAGAAGGCGGAGCAGAAGCCATCGTTGCCAATGAGGAAGTGCGCAAAGTTTATTTGGGCAACAACTTCAGTCTTTAGTAAGCACTTAAAAAACATTAGATGACAGAATGAAACAATCTTTACATCTTCGACTGGGCCAACAATTAACGATGACGCCGCAATTACAGCAGGCGATCAAGTTGTTGCAGATGTCGACATTAGATTTGCAACAGGAAATCCAGCAGGCTCTTGACTCCAATATCATGTTGGAAATTAATGACGAAGAAAGCAGTCAGAAAGAAACGACTGTAACCTCCGAAAGCAAGGCTGAAAATCCGGAGTCGTTTACCAGTGAAGGCTCACAAACCAATATACCGGATGAATTGCCCATCGATACTTCATGGGACGATATTTATGAGAGCGCATTGACTCCCGGCGCGAATAACCCCGAAATGGCTGAATTTGAAGCGCAACGCAGCAACGCGGACACACTGCTGGAGCACTTGCTGTGGCAGCTGGAATTGACGCTGTTTTCAGAACGGGATCATGCGATTGCCATGGCCATTATTGATTCCGTTAATGAAGACGGTTATCTGCGCAGCACGCCTGATGACATTTATCAGGGCTTGCAGAGTCAGTTTGACGACCTCGATTTTGATGAAGTTATCGCCGTATTGCATAGGGTTCAACAATTTGATCCGGTAGGCGTGGCGGCTATTGATTTAAGTGATTGCTTAAGATTACAGTTGCTACAGTTGCCTGAAACAACGCCTTATCGACAGGAAGCGTTAATCGTAGTGACCCGCTATCTGAAGCTGCTGGCCACTCACGAGCAAGCCAAGCTAATACGCAAATTGGGCGTTACCGAGCGGCAGCTGGATGAAATCGTTGCCTTGATCAGAACCCTGGATCCCAAGCCGGGCGCACAAGTACAGGAATCAGCTTCAGAATACGTGATTCCCGATGTTTATGTCACTAAACAAAACGATTTATGGCAAGTGAGCCTGAATCCTGACATCGCGCCTAAATTACGCATCAATCCGTTTTATTCGGCATTGATTAAAAGGGCGGATAACAGTAAAGATAATGTTTGCATGAAAGACCATTTGCAAGAAGCCAAATGGTTTATCAAAAATCTTCATAACCGTAACGACACTTTGTTGCGTGTCGCCCGCTCTATCGTGGAAAAGCAAACCGGGTTTCTTGATCACGGCTCCATCGCCATGAAACCGATGGTATTGCGTGACATTGCCGAGGAACTGGAATTGCACGAGTCAACCATTTCCAGGGTGACGACACAAAAATATATGCATACTCCGAACGGAATCATTGAATTCAAATATTTCTTTTCCAGCCATGTTTCAACGGAAGGGGGAGGCGAATGCTCATCGACCGCCATCAGGGCATTTATTAAAGAATTAATCGACAATGAAAATCAAGCAAGACCGTTAAGTGATAAAAAAATTGCCGATTTTTTACAAGCAAAGGGCATCAACGTTGCGAGAAGGACCATTGCCAAGTATCGTGAAGCCATGCTTATTTCATCATCTAGTCAGCGTAAGCGTCTTTTATAGCGCAACTGACAGTACCACCCCACCATTAAAGGAGTTTATCCCATGCAAGTTATTGTAACAGGCCATCATCTTGAAGTAACCGATGCTTTAAAAGCACATATAGATGCAAAATTTGAAAAATTAGCCCGTCATTTTGACAATGTTACCGATGTACACGTTATTTTAAGCGTAGAAAAATTAGTTCAAAAAGCGGAAGCAACATTGCAACTCAGTGGCGCAAAATTATTTGCCGAAGACCATCAGGAAGATATGTACGCAGCCATTGATGAAATGGTGGACAAATTGGATCGTCAAATTACCAAACATAAAGAAAAAACCGGCAGTCATCGATAAAGCAGGTTAAAGGCTCAAGGTTCCCAAAAACACCTTTTACCTTGAGCCTTTTTACCCTGTACCTCATTTTATGAAACTACTCATTGTCAGCGCCCTGTCCGGTTCAGGCAAAAGCATCGCCTTGGATACCCTGGAAGATTGCGGTTATTACTGTATCGATAATCTGCCTGTCACCCTGCTGGAAGACTTTATTAATCATGTCATGCTGGCGGATAAGAAAACTTATGCAAAAACAGCTATAGGCATTGATGCCCGAAATCAGAGCGATAGTCTGGCTAATTTTTCCGAAAGCTTGAAATTAATCCGCGACAAAGGCATTGATTGTGAAATCATATTTATGCAGGCGGAAGAATCGACGTTATTGAAACGTTATAGTGAAACCCGTCGTAGGCATCCTTTGACGGATTACAACACGCCGTTAAAGGAAGCGCTGAAAATTGAAAAGGAAATGCTGATACCGATTGCCAGGCATGCCAATGTCGTTATAGATACCAGCCGAACGCATTATCATCAGTTGCGCGAACTTATCAGGGATCAGATAGGCGAGCGGGATTTCAGGCATATTTCCCTGCAATTTCAGTCGTTTGGATTTAAACACGGGGTGCCGTTAGATGCCGATTTTGTTTTTGATGCGCGTAGCCTGCCAAATCCTTACTGGATTCCGGAATTGCGGGCATTAACAGGCAAAGATAAGCCGGTAGCTGATTTTCTTAACGAACAACCCTTGGTCGCTGAGTTTTTTCAGGATATAAGCGGTTTTCTTGAGCGCTGGATCCCCCGCTTTGAGGCGGAAGGGCGCAGTTATTTGACGGTTGCGATAGGCTGTACAGGCGGCCAACATCGCTCTGTTTATCTGGTTGACGCATTGATCAAACACTTTAAAAGCCCCTTCGTCAATGTCATCGTTCGCCACCGGGAATTGTAACTTCTCATTACCCACAGTAGCCGCAGCCCGAATCAAGTCAGCCAACGGCTTAACTTAACGGCATTGGAGAGCGTTCCGTTGCTTGGTTTATGACGGCTGAGCCGTTAAAGAAAAATAAATATTATCAATTAATCGCGTTTTTCCCAGCTTTGCTGCGGCCAGTAAAACCAAGTCTACATCTTCAGTTGCTGCCTTTTTTAAATCAGTGCTACGGCAGATAGAAAAATAATCAGGCGTAAATCCGGCTTGCTGTAAAAATTGCAACGCTTGTTGTTCTATGTCCGCATAAGCCGGATTACCGGCTAAAATAGCATCGCGCGCGTCACGCAGAGCCTGATAGAGTTGGGGCGCAATGGATTTCTCCTCATCTGTCAAATAGCCATTCCTCGAACTCATCGCCAATCCGCCAGACTCTCTGATCGTATCCACACCGACTATCTCAACAGGAATATTCAAATCCCGAACCATTGTTTTGATGACCGTCAATTGCTGAAAATCTTTCAGGCCGAATACAGCGATATCCGGTTGGACACTATTAAATAATTTACAGACGACAGTGGCGACGCCGCTAAAATGGCCGGGTCTGGAGGCTCCACAATACAGGTCAGACAGTCCGGTTACCGTGATTGTCGTTTTGGCGTCAGCGGAGTAAATATCGGCAACGGTGGGTAGAAACAACAAGTCTGCGTGCTCGGCGGCCAATTTTTCCTGGTCTTCACGTTCGGTACGGGGATAGGTCTCAAAATCTTCTCCTGCTCCGAACTGAGTAGGATTAACAAAAATACTGACTACGACGCGATCCGCTTTTTTTTTGGCGATACTGACCAGCTGTAGATGCCCCGCATGCAAATTGCCCATAGTCGGAACCAAGGCGACACTTTGTCCGGCCAGCCGCCATGCGTTAATGGCTGCACGTAATTCCAATATCGTGTTGACTATTCGCATGGGACTTAGAAGCTATGTTCGGTGCTTGGAAATTGCGACTGTTTTACAGCCTGATGAAAGGCGTGAATGGCGGCTTCTATAGAGACGGCATCCTGCATGAAATTCTTGGAAAAACGGGGACGCTTAAGTGTCCCGATATTAAGCGCGTCATAAAGCACCAGCACCTGTCCGTCACAATCAACACCTGCGCCGATACCGATAACCGGAATGTTAAGTTGAGCGCTTATTTCCCCGGCAAGTGCCGCCGGCACGCACTCTAATACCAGTAGGGCCGCTCCCGCTTGTTGCAGTAGATGGGCATCGGCAATAATTTTTTCGGCATCAGCGGGTTTTTTACCCTGAACTTTATAGTCGCCCAATTGGTTAATTAATTGTGGCAATAGCCCTAAATGTCCGCAGACGGGAATGCCTTGTTCGGTTAAGAAACTGACAACGTCAATGCGAGGGCCTTCCAGTTTTACCATTTGTGCGCCGCCTATCTGCATTAACTTGGCTGCATTTTTGGCGGCAACAACCGGCGTGGAATAGCTCATAAACGGCAAGTCAGCGATGATAAATGCCCGCCGTCTGGCATTGCTGACGCAACGCGTATGATAAACCATGTCATTGATAGTAACCGGAAGCGTTGTATCATGCCCTTGAATGACCATGCCCAAAGAATCCCCAACCAGCATCATATCGACACCGGCCTTGTCGATTAATGCGCTGAAACTGGCGTCGTAGGCGGTTAAGCAGGTAATTTTTTCACCACGTTGCTTCATTGCGGCGAGATCATTAACCGTTAATGGATTTACTGTGGAATCGTAAGGTGTTTGGTTCATGTCAATCCAGCCGTTTCAGTCCAGATAAGGGGCACTGGCTAATCAGGTCGGCAATAGCTCCCTTGCCGGGTACAAGTAACAGCGGAGCAATTTCAAATAAAGGATATAAGACAAAAGATCTTTCGGCCAAGCCGGGGTGGGGGACAGTTAAATCAGGCTGGTCAATTATTAGATCGCCATAAATTAATATATCCAAATCCAATGTTCTCGCGCCCCATCGCTCACCTTTTCTTATGCGGCCTTGGTTGTTTTCGATAGCTTGCAGGCTACGCAACAAATCCATCGGCAATAAGCCTGTTGCGATAGCCATAACTGCATTGACATAATCGGGTTGATCTTTCGGCCCCATCGGTAAGCTGTGGTATAAGCCGGAAAATGTTAATTCTTTTACGCCCGGTATTGCTGCGATGGCAATGCGTGCCGATTTTATTTGTACGACCGGTTCGGCAAGGTTGCTGCCCAAGCCGATATAGGCAATGACCGGAGCGCAATCTGAGTGTTTCATGCTAATCCCATTGTTACAGCTATAAAGCGTATGCGCAACCTAACGGCCTAGGCTTCTTTGCCTGTAGGGCTATCTTTAACATTGTCCCGATAGTTTCTTTTACGTCCGGGTTTGCTGCCTTGGGCTTTGCGCGGGGGTTGGGTCATTTTTCTTTGTTCGTTTTCATTGGCGTTTTGATACTTGCCCCACCACTCCGCCAATTCAGGATCGGCGCCGCCAGTCTCTGTGCGCAATAATAGGAAATCATAAGCTGCCCTAAATCGGGGATGCGTGATCAAACGGCTGGGTTTAGAGCCAATACGGGCATTAAATTTGGGTTGCAAACTCCAGACTTCGCGCATAGCCATCGTGATATGGCGAGGTAGGGCGGTGCTTTTAATCTGTCTGGTGATAACTTCATTGGCAGCATCCTGATAAGCCATGAATTCAACCATGCCTCGGGCTATCTTTTCATTAGCCCGCATTTGAACAGACTCCCACAAAAAAGCGGCAAATAGAAAATAAGCGGTGACGGTTTTGCCTTCAGCGATTCTGTTGTCGGAATTCTCCAGAGCTTTAATCAGCAATAATCGTGGAAAGCCATTGTCCTCCACTGATAAGCTGTTTTCCGTGGATGGAAACAGCACTCGAAAAAGGCCATAATGCCTTAGCATTTCAAATGTTTGCAGCGCGTAACCGGACAGGAATAACTTTAGGGCTTCATCATAAAGCCGGGCAGACGGTATGCTGGA
>PMJA01000206.1 GCA_003158415.1 Methylobacter sp. | reverse complement strand
TTCCATGTGATCCTGGTCTATATTCGTGACCACTGCGATCATGGGTTGAAGATATATAAACGATGCTTCGCTTTCATCCGCTTCAGCAACCAAATAATTCCCTAAGCCCAATTTGGCGTTACTGCCCGCACTATTTAACCGGCCGCCAATCACAAAAGTAGGATCCAGTCCGCCTTCCGCCAGCATGCTGGCTGTCAAACTGGTGGTCGTGGTTTTGCCATGCGTCCCGGCAACGGCTATGCCAAATCGAAAACGCATCAATTCGGCCAGCATTTCCGCACGCGGAATAACCGGTACCCTATTAAAATACGCCTGGTCGATTTCTTCATTACTGCGGTCTATAGCCGTTGACGCCACCACCACATCGGCATCGGTGATATTTTCCCGCTTATGTCCGATAGTAATCGTCACGCCTAAATCGGCGAGCCGTTGCGTAACTGCACTTTCCTTTATATCGGAACCCGAAACTTTATAACCCAGGTTTGATAAAACCTCGGCGATGCCGCTCATGCCGGTGCCACCTATACCCACAAAATGTATACGCTTGATATTGGCTAATGTAGATGCGATATGCTCAGTGCTTGGAACCTTCATAATACCGCCTCAGCCACACAATAACCTGCAACAACGGCTGTTGCATCCAAACGCGCACAGTGTTGCGTGGCAACGCGCATAACAGCCAAATTTTTAAGTGCCTTTGTTATATATTCCGCTAGTGTTACCGGAGTCAACTCGTTTTGCATCAATAATAGTCCTGCCCCGGCATCGGTTAAATAGCGTGCGTTAGCCGTCTGATGATCATCAATAGCGGTCGGTAACGGTATAAAAATAGCCGGAGTACCCATGGCTGCAACTTCACTCACGGTCATCGCGCCTGCCCTGCAAATCACCAAATCAGCCCATTGATAAGCTGCGGCCATATCCTCAATAAAAGCATGCGTCTTTGCATTAATGCCTAAAACCTGATACCGGCTTTCAACCTGGGACAACATAGCCGCCCCCGTTTGATGGGTTACTTGCACCGATAGTCCCGCCAAACCGGTCTTTTGCAATTCAGCTATGGCCTCAGGCACTATTTCATTCAATATTTGAGCGCCCTGACTACCCCCAACAATTAAAATCCTGACTTCATTTTCCAACTGCCGATGTTCATTTTCCAGCGCGTTAAGAAAACGTTTTCTTAACGGGTTTCCAGTGCTTTTTGCGTTAATTTTTCCACTAAAACTGCTGGGAAATGCCTCCAACACCTGATTAGCCATGCGTGCAAGCAAGCGATTAGTGGTGCCTGGAATCCGGTTTTGCTCATGGATAATCAAGGGTAACCTTAAGAACTTCGCCATCAAGCCGCCGGGGCCTGCGACAAATCCGCCCATCCCCAGCACCACATCCGGCTTGCGCTTGCGCAATATGCTCATCGCCTGTACACAGGCCTTGAGCAACATGAAGACGGCGGTAATTTTCGACGTAAAACCCTTACCGCGCACCCCGGCAACGGACAGCCAGTCGATTTCAATACCCTGCTCAGGAACCACCCGGCTTTCCAAGCCCTTCCGAGTACCTAACCAGCTGACCTGCCAGCCCTGTTCCTTCAACAGTTCTGCAACCGCCAACGCCGGAAACACATGTCCGCCGGTGCCTCCGGCCATAATGACTATACGTTTACCCATTTCGACCTTTCTTTTGGCATATTGGCATTGATCTCGGCGACTTCGCTATATACACGGAATAACAAGGCAACGGCGCAACACATAATCATCATACTGCCGCCGCCATAACTCATGAGCGGCAACGTCAATCCTTTGGTAGGCAAAATGCCCATATTGACCCCCATATTCACAAATGATTGGAAACCAAACCAGATGCCCAATCCATAAGCAATAAAAGCGGCAAACCGTTCTCCGGCTTTCTCTGCCGCCATGCCTATCTCGAAAGTACGCCAGACCAATAAGGCAAATAAAGCGATAACCGTCAGTACGCCCAATAGTCCCAGCTCTTCAGCGATTACTGAAAATAAAAAATCGGTATGCGCTTCAGGCAAATAAAACAGTTTTTGGATACCGCTACCCAAGCCCACGCCCGCCCATTCTCCGCGCCCGAATGAAATAAGGGCATGGACTAATTGATACCCGGTATCTTTAGCATCAGCCCACGGATTCATAAAACTGGTGACACGTTTCATGCGATAAGGCTCAAAATACACCAGCAATGCGGCCAGTAACGCCAAAATGGTCATCGATATGATAAATTGCGACAAGCGTGCGCCTGCCAAAAACATAATCCCTATGGCAATAATCACTATCACCACTGCCGAACCGAAATCAGGCTCCATTAACAACAATAAGCTGGCCACTGAAAACAAGATTAACGGTTTGATCAAGCCAAAAGCGGATTCACGTATCGATTGTTGATGCCGGGTCACATAGCCAGCCATATAAATGACGGCAAAATACTTGACTACTTCTGACACCTGTATTCTCATGCCGCCTAATGACAGCCAGCGGGTACTGCCGTTAACTTTTACGCCAAGACCCGGTATCAAAACGATCACCAGCAATAACAATCCCATTATAAACAAGCCTTGCCCCGATTTTGCCCAAACATGGAGGGGGGTCAGCGCAACACAAGACCCTAAAAACAGCCCCAGGCCTATATGTAGCGACTGCCTGACCGGATAGTGAAAACTGTCGCCATCCATTTTTGCGCCCAGATGCAAAGAAGCTGACGCCACCATGACATAACCGATGAGTAATAAACTCAGGCATACGACTACCAGCAACGGATCAAAATGAAACCGTCCGATCCGCGACGGCTTCCTTCGCGTGGTCATGTGAGCAAGCCCAATACAGCTTTGGCAAATTGATTGCCCCTATCCTGATAATTTTTATATTGATCAAGACTGGCACAGGCCGGGGACAACAACACACTATCTCCGGCCTGCGCGAGACCGGCAGAAATGTGTACCGCTTGAGCCATGTTTTCGGCGGCATAAACAGGGACACAATCATTCAACGCCTGTTTTATCAGGCCCGCATCCTTACCCATTAACACGACGCTTTTTGCTTTTTCTTTAATAACAGGCGTCAATTCATTCATATCCGCGCCTTTGGCATCACCGCCGGCTATCAGTATGACTTTACGCTCATAGCCCTCTAATGCCGCAACACAGGCGCCAATATTGGTTGCCTTTGAATCGTTAACCCAGGTAACGCCGCGTATTTCTGCGACCCGCTGCATACGGTGATCCAAGCCTTTGAACGTTTTCAACGCATTACACATCGCTAGTTCATCTAAACCTATAGACGCTCCCAACGCTAATGCAGCCAGTGCATTGGCCGCATTATGCCTGCCTTCAAGCGGCACAAGCGCTAGCGGCATTAAGCATTGTTGATGGTGCATCAAATACTCCGCATCGCCTTGACGGGCTATGTGAAAATCAGCGTCTTTTTTAATTGAGAAGGTTACGATGCGCCTGCCCGCTTCCTGCATGGCATCGACGACAGGATCATCAACATTAATGACCATGATGCCGTCACCGCTAAAAACATGCTGTTTTTCCCGCGCGTATTCGGCCATATCCGCATGCCGGTCAAGATGGTCGGCTGAAACATTAAGCACGGTGGCAGCGGCGGCATTAAGTACGGAGGTTCTTTCCAACTGAAAACTTGAAAGCTCCAACACATAGACATCTGCCCCCTGTTCCAGCAAATCCAGAGCAGGCGTGCCCAGGTTGCCGCCCACGCCCGCTTTTTTTCCGGCGCTCTTAGTCATTTCGCCCAGCATGGTGGTAACCGTGCTTTTACCATTAGAACCGGTAATGGCAATAATTGGAGCATCTACAGAACAAGCAAACAAATCAATGTCGCTGACCATTTTCGAGCCGTTAGCGATGGCTTTGACGATCGACTTTTCAGTCAGCGACACGCCCGGACTAACCACCAGATGGGTTGCAACTTTAAAAGCCGCCTCATCAAAACCGCCGGTAAAAACCGGCGTATCAGGCATTACTTGAAAAAAGTTATCGATTAATGGCGGCTTATCACGGCTATCAGTGATGGCAAAGTTAAACCCGAGTTTTTGTAGAAAATGGGCAACCGAGATACCGGTATTGCCCAACCCCACCACCAAAATCTTGGCGCTATGCGGCTCCAGTGCAAAATGCTTTTTTAATGCGTTTAAGATCGCCGCGTTATCCATCTTCATCTCAGTTTTAATGTCGCCAGTCCAATCAGCACCAGGATGACGGTAATAATCCAGAAGCGCACGATAACCCGTGGCTCCGGCCATCCTTTCAATTCAAAATGATGATGGATAGGCGCCATACGAAAAACCCGTTTTCCGGTCAGCTTAAAAGACACGACCTGAATTATCACGGAAACCGTTTCCATGACAAAAACACCGCCCATAATCATCAAAACAATTTCTTGCCTAACCAGCACCGCCAGTACGCCTAAAGCCGCGCCCAACGCCAGCGCGCCAACATCGCCCATAAACACCATCGCGGGATAGGCGTTAAACCATAAAAAACCGAGTCCGGCGCCGACTAAAGCCGCACAAAATACAATGAGTTCTCCTGCATTAGGCAAATAAGGAATAGCCAAATAGCTTGAAAAAGTCACATGCCCGGATAGATAGGCAAAAATACCCAGGCCTGCGGCAACCATTACCGTCGGCATAATGGCCAAACCATCCAGGCCATCGGTCAAGTTAACGGCGTTGCTGGTACCGACGATGACAAAATAGGTCAAAACCACATACATCCAGCCCATATCCAACATGAAGTCCTTGAAGAAAGGCACGATAAATTGGGTTTCTGCGGGCAATATCGCTGTTTTGTACAGAAATATCGCCGCCGTCAAGCCGATGATTGATTGCGCCAAATACTTGGCTTTAGCCGATAAGCCATCACTATTGCGCTTGATGACTTTCCGATAATCATCAATAAAACCAATAACCCCGTAGCCCATCGTCACCAGTAAGATGACCCATATATAGCGGTTGCCCAGATCAGCCCAGAGCAACGTGCTGATGGCAATCGCAACCAGTATCAAGGTTCCGCCCATGGTGGGCGTCCCCGATTTTTCGTAATGTGACTGCGGGCCTAATTCACGGATACTTTGCCCGATTTTTTTATGGCTTAATTTCCTGATCATTACCGGGCCAATAATAAAGGAAATCAACAATGAGGTTAATGCGCCGAGTATGGCGCGAAAGGTCAGGTAATGAAATACCCGAAAGCCGCCATCAAAGGTCATTAAATAATCTGCAAAATAAAGTAACATTGTTTAGTTCCTGAAATTCTCAACCAAAGCAGCCACTACATTTTCCATGTGCTGCGCCCTGGAACCTTTAATCAAAACCGTTTCATCGCCTTCCAGCTCTTGTTGCAGCTCAGTAATCAAATCTTGTTGTTGTTCAAAAAAAGTCGCCCCAATACCAAAAGCTTGCACCGTCTTCCTGCTATCTTCGCCTACCGCCAACAATCTTACAACGCCGCTGGCTTTAATCAGCGCCCCCATTTCTGCGTGCATTTTAGCGCTATCAGGGCCCAACTCACCGAACGCCCCAATCACCAACCAGGACTTGCCCTTACAATTAGCCAGCACATCAAGACCGGCTTTTAATGAGGCCGAATTTGCGTTATAAGTATCGTCAATGACGATGGCCCCGCTACGGCTGACCAACGGCTGCAAGCGGCCGGTTACCGGCTTTACACTTTCCAGGCCTTGTTTAATCTGTTTGAGGCCTAACCCTAAAGCCAAACTTGCAGCGGTAGCCGCCAAAGCATTAACAACGTTATGCAAACCTGCCAGTTTCAAGCTGATGTCAACTACGCCCTGCGCGGTAATCAACTCGAATGTAGTGACAAACGTGTTATTACGGATTTGTGTTGTAATCGCTTTAGCAGTTACGTCGGCGCCGCTATGCAAACCAAATGACAGAATTTGTCTATTTCCGGCGACTGACCGCCAATAGCCGAAATAATCGTCATCATGATTAATAACCGCAATACCGTCTTTTTTAAGCGTTTCAATAATCTCGCCTTTCGCTTTGGCAACGCCGTCCAGACTGCCGAAACCTTCTATATGCGCCGCGCCTGCATTGGTAATAATCGCCACATCTGCCTGTGCATAACGACTGGTGTAGGCGATTTCTCCGGCATGATTGGCGCCCAATTCAATCACCGCATAGCGATGCTGTTTATCCAGGCGCAATAACGTCAACGGTACGCCTATGTCATTATTCAAGTTGCCTTGCGTAAACAAGACGGGATCGTTAACGGCTAATATAGACGCCACCATTTCCTTGACGGTGGTTTTGCCGTTACTGCCGGTAACGCCGAC
>PMJA01000214.1 GCA_003158415.1 Methylobacter sp. | reverse complement strand
CCGCAAGCCGGACATTTTTTCCGACGGCAGATCGACTTGGGTAATATCGCCGGTGATCACGGCGGTAGAGCCAAAACCCACGCGCGTCAGGAACA
Source organism: Methylobacter sp. (assembly GCA_003158415.1). Taxonomy (GTDB): domain Bacteria; phylum Pseudomonadota; class Gammaproteobacteria; order Methylococcales; family Methylomonadaceae; genus Methylobacter_C. Next base: position 7,489 of record PMJA01000214.1, on the reverse strand, counting down.
TTTTAATCTGCTCGGTGGTGGTATTTTGCGCTTCATCCAGAATAATAAAGGCGTCATTCAAGGTGCGGCCGCGCATAAAAGCCAGCGGCGCGACTTCGATTATGCCTTTATCGATCATTTTTTCCACCCTTTCAAAGCCCAGCATTTCATACAAGGCATCATACAGCGGCCGNNGCCAGATAGGTTTTGCCGGTTCCGGCAGGGCCTACGCCGAAATTGATGTCATAAGAGACGATTTTTCTTAAATAAGCTTGTTGATTGGCGCCCCTGCCCTTGATCATGCCGAATTTGGTTTTGATGGCAACCTGCTGTTCGGGAGCCTCGGCAACCGTTGTAGCAGGTTGCAACAGGTCATCTATGGAAGCATCCTGCATCGCCAAATGAATCAGCTCGGCGGTCAATTGCTCTTTTTCGGTGCTGGCGAATAACCGCTGCATAACCGCGCAAGCCGCCTGAACAGGGCCATCCAGTCCCGTCACTTTAAACTGGTTACCGCGATTGGCTATTTCAACCTGTAGCCGCTTTTCTATTTGCCGCAAATGCGTGTCTAACTGGCCGCAAAAATTGGATAACCTGCCGTTATCGGCAGGAAGCAAGGAGATTTCCTGTGTAGTCATGATAAACAATCAGTTTTGGGTGATGATTTTATCGGCAGAAGCTTCAACCATACGGCCTCGCAGAGAATTAGGCAAAGCCTCCGCAATCAGTACGTCGACAAACTGCCCGGCCAAGCGGGGATGCCCAATAAAGTTGACCACCCGGTTATTTTCGGTTCTGCCCTGCATTTGCAACGGATTCTTTTTGGACTGCCCTTCGACTAACACCGTCTGCACAGTGCCTATCATACTGTCTGAAATAGCCATCGTCATTTCGTTAATGCGCTTTTGGAAACGCTCCAGACGCAGTTTTTTTACTTCCTCATGCACATCGTCCGGCAAATCGGCCGCCGGCGTGCCGGGGCGTTGGCTGTAAACAAAACTGAAGGACAAATCGAAGCCTATTTCTTCAACAAACGCCAAGGTTTCTTCGAATTCCGCCTCGGTTTCGCCCGGAAAGCCGATAATAAAATCCGAAGACAAACAGATATTAGGGCGCACTAAACGCAATTTTCGTATAGTTTCCTTGTAATCGGCACTGGTATGACCGCGCTTCATCATTTTCAAAATGTGATCGCTGCCGCTTTGCACAGGCAAATGCAAATGATCGACCAGCTGCGGAATTTCTGCAAAGGCTTCGATCAAACTGTCGGTAAATTCTACCGGGTGCGAGGTGGTAAAACGCAAACGATCGATGCCGTCTATCGCCGCCACATAATGCAACAATAAGGCGAAATCGGCGATGTCGCCATCGTCCATTTCCCCTCTATAGGCGTTGACATTTTGCCCCAATAAATTGATTTCCCGCACACCTTGTTTGGCCAAGGCGGTGATTTCAGCGATAACATCATTCAAAGGACGGCTGATTTCCTCGCCGCGTGTATAAGGCACGACGCAAAACGTACAATATTTACTGCAACCTTCCATTACCGAAACAAAGGCTTTGGGGCCGTCCGCGCGCGGCTCCGGCAACGCATCGAATTTTTCTATTTCAGGAAAGGAAACATCGATAACGGATTTATGCTGGTTACGGACTTGATCCAGCAACTGCGGCAGACGGTGCAAAGTTTGCGGCCCAAAAACCATGTCCACAAACGGCGCGCGTTTTTGTATAGCCGCGCCTTCCTGACTGGCGACGCATCCGCCCACACCGATGATGACATCGGGACGTTTATCTTTAATCTTGCGCCATTTGCCCAAAGCCGAAAAAACCTTTTCCTGGGCTTTTTCGCGTATCGAACAGGTATTCAGCAGCAACACATCCGCCAGCTTGGGATCATCAATCACAACAAATCCATGCGACGCTTGCAATACATCCCGCATTTTGTCGGAATCGTACTCGTTCATCTGGCAACCGTTGGTTTGAATATAAAGTTTTTGTATCATAGATTGTTTGGGTAACTCATCTGGAAATCGCTGAAGTTTTTAAAGTTTACTGCAAGGCATTGGCGGCATAACCGCTGAACAGCCACTGCTTATATGTGGCGGTCATTATAACCTGAACACCAATTAAACAAGCAATGCATCCATGTTTTCAGCCATTTTCATTATCAATGGTGGGGCACATCTACAGCGATTTAGCTTTGATTTTTGCACAACGTATGCATTGATAAACGGTGATTATTTTTTAACAATCGCATTCCATGCCGCAAGCCAGGTTTGGGCAAGATAAGCATCGGCTTTTTTATCCAGCGCACCGGCCAACACCGCTTGTAAGGTGTTATTGATAATGCCGAAAAAATAGGCATAGCCCAACATCGGATCAATATTGCGTATTTCTCCCGCCTTAATGCCCAACTGTAAAATTTCGATAATTTTTATGAACGCCGCTGTTTCCTGAATTGGTTTTTCTTCAGGTAAAAACTCATTGTGTTTTAAATTAAGCAAAAACCGCATCACATCGGGAGCGTCGTCCGTCAATTTGAATAATAAATCGACGATGCCTCGCAATTGCTCCGATGGCCTGTCGCTTCCACGCCGGACTTCATCAATAGAACCGTTTAAACTATCGAAAATAGTGGTATAGAGCTGGGCGGCAATCACCTGTTTGTTTTTAAAGTGCTGATAAATTGCACTGGTGTTTTTTATTTCCGCAGTCTCGGCAATATCAGTCAACGATGTATGAAAATAACCTTTTTCGGCAAACAGCTTAAGCGCCGCTAATAATAGCTCATCATGCGTTTGAGCTTTGGTATGAATAATTTCTATTTCCTGGTCCATATTTTTTATGTTGCAGCGTGTCAATACGCTGCTTTTCTTGGTGTTAAAAAAACAAGGCCTTAAATGAGCCAAAATCAAAAAGGTTTATAGCCTTATAAACCTGAACTTACGTTGTTATTATTTTTCCTTAATGACGGTCAGCGCTGCGCTCAGGTAATGGGTCATGGACCATAACGTCAATACAGCGGCTATGTACAGTAAACCATAACCCATCATATTAATAGGGATACCGAACAAATCCTCACGGTATAACAAAAAACCGATAGCCAGCATTTGCGCGGTTGTTTTCCATTTACCTAACTGAGACACCTTTACTTTGGCGCGCTGACCGATTTCCGCCATCCATTCCCGTAATGAGGCGATGGTTATTTCCCGACCGATAATGATCGCGGAGGGAATGGCCAAATAAGGCGACGCTTGCTGCTGGACGATTAAAACCAGGACAAAGGCGACCATCAGCTTATCGGCCACCGGATCCAAAAAAGCACCGAAAGGCGTTTCCAACTGCATTTTCCTGGCAAGATAACCATCCAGCCAATCGGTAAACCCGGCCAATAGAAAAATCAGCGTACAGGCCAAATTGGAGTAGTGCCAGGGCAAATAAAAAACCACCGCCAATAACGGAATTAACGCAATTCTTAACAGCGTTAGATTGGTAGGTATGTTAAATTGTATCGTCATCTTGATGATGAAATAGTTCGTAAATTCGTTGCGCCAACTGTCGGCTGATGCCGTCTACACTGCAAAGCGCGTCCACGCCTGCGCATGAAACGCCTTGCAGCCCCCCAAATTGCTTTAATAAAATCTGTCGTCGCTTGGCACCCAGCCCCGGAATCGTTTCCAGCACCGATTCTTTTGCCGCCTTGCCGCGACGCTGCCTGTGCCCCGTGATGGCAAATCTATGTGCCTCATCGCGAATATGCTGAATCAACAACAAACCGCCTGCCCCCGGTGTAATGTCTACCGGCTGTTCCTGATCGACCAGTATCAGTTTTTCCATGCCTGACTTTCTATCGGGTCCCTTAGAAACGCCGACTATCATAACATTGTTTATGTCCAATTCCGCTAATGCCTTTTGCGCTTCGGATACCTGTCCTTTGCCGCCGTCTATAAACAATATATCCGGCGCTTCATGCTCGCCCTGTTTCAATCGCTTAAAGCGCCGGTATACCGCTTGATGGATGGCCGCATAATCATCGCCGCCGGTAATGCCGGTAATATTAAAACGCCGGTAAGCCGATTTAACCGGCCCTTCCCTATCGAAAACCACACAGGATGCAACCGTCTGCTCGCCTTGGGTATGGCTGATGTCAAAACATTCCAGCCGTTTCGGCAGGTCTTTGCAAGCCAGCTCTTCCTGCAAACTAAGAAACCTTGCATAAATACCCTGCTTGTCCGCCAACTTGCTCAACAAGGAATTTTCGGCATTGGTGCAGGCCATTTGCAGCCACTTTGAGCGTTCCCCCCTGACGTTGGCGGAAATGGTCACCGCATGCTTGGCCTGAGCGGCCAACACCTCGGTTAACAACGCCGATTCTTCCGGCTCATGACTGACGATCAATTCATAAGGCACGGGTTTATCCAGGTAATATTGCGGAATAAACGCCTGTATGATGGCCGCCGGATCATGCGCATCGGTCATTTTAGGAAAGAACGCTTTATTGCCCAAATGCTGGCCGTTGCGGATAAAAAACACTTGCACGCAGGCTACGTTGGCCTTGGCGGCGCAGGCAATAATATCGACATCGCCTTTTTCGCCGCTGACAAAATGCTTTTCCAGCACCGAGCGCAATCGGGCAATCTGATCCCTGTATCCTGCGGCCTGCTCAAAATCAAGCTTAACTGCTGCCTGCTCCATCTTGATAATCAACTGGTCGATCAGCACACCGCCCTGCCCTTCCAGAAACATCACGGTACTAGCGACATCCTGCGCATAGCTGTCTTTATCAATCAATCCTACGCAGGGCGCGGTGCAGCGTTTTATCTGGTATTGCAAACAAGGCCGGGTGCGGTTGCTGTAAAAAACATCGTCGCACTGACGGATGGGGAACAGTCTTTGCAGCAGCTTTAGGCTCTCTTTAACTGCGCCCGTACTCGGATAAGGGCCGAAATAGCGGCCCTTTTTATTTTTTGCGCCGCGATGCAAGGTGATTTGCGGAAAGTCCTGCCCGCTGGAGATAAACACATAAGGAAAAGAGCGGTCATCGCGCAGGCAGATATTGTAACGCGGCTTGTGGCGTTTGATTTGCTGGCATTCCAGCATCAGCGCCTCGCCCTCGGTGTGGGTCACGGTGACTTCAATAGCCGCCACCTTAGTCATCATTACCTGTTGCTTGCTCGACGCCGTTTGCTTCCTGAAATAACTGGAAACGCGGTTCTTAAGGTTTTTGGCCTTGCCGATATAAATAATCTCGCCCTGGGCATTGAGCATCATGTAGATGCCTGGGCGCGTGGTCAGGTTTTTTAAAAAAGCCGCACTGTCAAAAGGATGGTCTGTGGTTTCAGCGGGCACGTTTTAGCCTAACGTGATTTCCAAGAAAAAATATACCCGGATACATACTAAATTCACCACGAAGACACGAAGGACACGAAGAAAAGCATGACAACGTGTCTTCCGATGAACAAAAGCGGTTAGGTATATTCATTACCGGAAATCACCTAAAGTCTTTCATGGTACAAATTAAAATGGGACATCATAAATAAAACAGTCCGTTAATAAAAGCGACATAATGCCGGACACCGGCTTTATATCGACAAGCATACTGGATTTTTGTTGATTGTTTTAATCCACGCGCCCGACTGGGAGTTGATGACACGAAAATTTGACAGTATTGCTGTCATTGGCTATATTGAAATTTTACCTGTCAATTCAGATAATTATGCCTACACTCACTATCCGAAATCTCCCTGACCATGTTCATTCGACGCTACGTCTACTGGCGGCACAAGACGGAATTAGCGTAGAAGCGGAAGTGCGCAATATCCTGTCCAACGCTTGCATCAACAACAAACAACCCGTTTCCAGTTTGCAACAATTGGTAGATCGGCTTTATCAGGGAAAAAAGCCGGGCAATGTAGTCGAACAACTGATACAAGAGCGTAGAGCCGCCGCAAAAAACGAATGATCGTACTCGACGCCTCAGCGTTACTGGCCTATCTGTTTCGTAAAACAGGTCACGCCATCGTGGAAAAATACCTTGAAAGCGCCTGTATTTCCACCGTAAATTTGAGCGAAGTCGCCGGGCTATTTACCCGTGACGGCCTTGATGCAAGCTGGGCTCCTCAAAGACTTCAAGACGACTCGTCGCAAAGTATCGGGGGTTGCTGTGGTCACGGGCATCACTTAGCTCGCCATACCCAGTCGGGTAAAGCTTCCAGCCGTGCTTTGTGCTCCAGTGACATGCTGTCTTTTGTTGTTCGTTGTTTAATTACCCACTGACCAAGGCAGTATCCATCTTCCGTTTTGTTATGCTGAGGAACCTTTGCATGTCCCTCTCGATCTGCGTATTCCTTGAGATAGCGAAACCCTTTTTCCCACCGCTCCGCAAATGGATCCCAAGACCAGCCGGGCAGTCCTTCCAGACATGCCTTGCGTTCTGCGCTCATGCTGTCTTTCTTGCTTCGCTGGGTTCCTACCCATACACCAAGCCGATACTCGTCATCTGTCTGGTATCTTGCGGCAACCCTACAGTGACCTTCTCGATCTGAAAATTCTTTAAGGTGGCAAAATCCCTCCTCCCATTTGTCTGTATGTGCATACCCCCAACTCCATTCTGGCAATGCTTCCAGTCTGGCTTTGTATTCGGGGGTCAGACCGTCTTTGCGACTTCTCTGCGTTTTAACCCAGCCACCAAGAGCACATCCATTCGCCGTCCTGTAACTTCTTGGAGGACTGCTGTGACCTTCTCGATCTGCGAATTCCTTTAGATAGCGAAACCATTCATCCCACTGTTTCCGGGACTCCAAAATTGGATCACCCCAATTCCAGTCCGGCAATGCCTCAAGTCGCGATTTGCGCTCCGGGGACATGGTGTCTTTCTTCGTTCGCTGGCGATTTACCCACGAACCAAGCTGGTATCCTTCTGCCGTCCGTTGTTTATTTTTAACTCCGCAATGCCTCTCCCGATCAGCGAATTCTTTCAAATAGCTGAAACTCTCTTCCCAAAAGTCTGCATGTACATCCCAACTCCATTTGGGTAATACTTCTAATTTCGCCCTGCGCTCTGTAGTTATGCTGCCTTTTTTACTTCTCTGCTTATTAACCCAAGCGCCAAGCCGGTATCCATCCGCCGTCTTAAAATCTTTAGTAACTTTTGCGTATCCCTTCCGCTCAACAACACCCTCCAGCAACCCCATCCAAAAATCCCACGATTCCGTGACTTGCTCAACCAAATAAGTACGCAACGCACCACCAAAATTCGCACCCACTGTAGCAGGCAAATCAATCCTGATTTTCCCCAACCCGTCTTCACTGACACCTGTACCCGGTTTCCTGCCCAGCTCAGTTCTGATCTGATCCAGCTCACAAGCCAGCACATCATCATGCGCCTTCAACGCATTCAGCACATCCCAAACAGGTTTGAAGTTGCTCGCCTCTATCGTGTCTTCGGCATTTTTCCCGGCAGCGATAAACACCGGCAATACTATCGTGCCGATCTTCTTGTCCGGACTCA
>PMJA01000209.1 GCA_003158415.1 Methylobacter sp. | reverse complement strand
TTGTCCGCTTCGACTCCGCTCAGCGAACGGTTAACTCCGCTCAGCGAACGACTTAATTCAACTGTATTGGGCCTTACTTGTAGTGAGCGGAGTCGAGCTATGCGTAGATTGTTCATGAGAATCTCATGGCAGCCGGTTGCGTAAGGCAATTGTGGTAGTAAAATCGCGTCTGATTCTGCCATCGCCAATTGTCGTCAAGTTGCCGTCAAGTGTTCGGGCCGTTAATGTTATGCGGATGCTGACGACCTTGGACATATCAGCCACATTATTTGCAGATACATAATAATTGACTGATCCATCTGCATCAGTATCTACGCCATATAAAATCTGCATGTTTTCAATGCCTTCAATCAGTGCTTGCGCAGCTGCGGCATCATTTTTGACAAATAGAGCGGGTTGCCCACTTACATCCGCTTGAACAGAGTAAGCAATGGTTGATAAAACGCTAGCGCCGCAAGCACCGGTAGATAGCTGTATCGTTATGGTATCCGATGAATTTAGCCCGGTATCGTTTGTGCCTGTTATAGGCGTTGGCACAGTATAAGTAAGGCACTCTCTATAACCCGCCATGCGACTATCATGCGCCAAAAAATCTATCGCAAAGCGGCCGTTTTCCTGCAATCTGGACAGGTTTTGTTGCATCTGGTAGGTTTGCTGACTGCCGGTAAAAATCTGTAGCACCCCGCCCAACAAAAACGCGCCTATCAACAAGGCAATCATGATTTCTATCAGCGTCATGCCGGTTTGATTGGTCTTGTGTTTCATGACAGCCGGAAGCTGGTTGTGAAGGAGGTTGAAACAGGAACGCCATTATTATTTTTATCAGTCCAACTGATGGTAATGGTATACACATTCGCACCGCCGACGACTGCAACGGCTATGCCGCCTACGCCGCCGGGCAATGCTGTGGTAACTGCAAGATTCCATTGATAGAGATCGTTTTGCGCCATTTGTGCAGGAGTACAGCCGACTGTGGTCAGGCAATTCGCTATTTGCGCAGCAGGGCCCGTATAAGCGGCGACTCCTGGGATATTGGCGCGCATATTGTCCGCCAATTGATAGGCCAATTGCGTAGCTTGGCTGCGGTTGTAAGCACTTTGACCATTACTGAGACTGGTCGCCTGCAAGCCTGCCAGGCCGAGTAAGCCGACCGCCAATACCAGCATGGCTATCAGCACTTCAATTAAGGTAAATCCGGTATTTTTGTTCATAATCGCATGTGTTACGGACAAGTCGGATTATTACCGGACGATGCCGGTGAAATTCGGGCACGGCCGACGGCATTAATGACTACTATGAGGGATGTGCTAACATCCGTGCCGTTGCATAATCTGAACGTATCGCCGGCAGCAGACTTACTTAATCCACTGGACAGAAAAGCTGCGTAGTTTTGGTATGTGCTATTGCCTGTGGTTAATGTATAGCCTGTAAGCAAGGCCGGGTAGGTTCTCAATAAGCAATCTTCCGTGGGTGAACCGTTGGCATTATTGGTACTGCACAGCGCATCAGCCGCGTCATTGATTCCGTTACCGTTGATATCTACAAACACAATCCAGCCGCTTTCCCAGTGCGTGGCTGCGCCATTGTTACTGACAGTCACTTGTATGCCCCGCTTCACCGCCTCGCTACGCGCCAGATTTAACGCGCCAACCAAATCATTCGCATAGCCGGTCAAGCGACTACTGGTGATCGTAGTGTTAAAACTGGGTATGGCTATAGATACGAGTATACCGGCAATGGCAATGGTAACAATGAGTTCAATGAGAGTAAGGCCCGCATTTTTTGCTGAATTTTTGCACATGAGCTGATAGTTGCTTCAAGTTATTTTATGCACATTCCTAAATGATTAACAATCCACGATCTGCGGCAAAATATTATTTCGAAATTGTATAATGGTACTAATTAAAGCAATAGTCTAGTATTTTTGGGGCGACAATTTAAGACAGAGCAGATCGTGTGGCGTATAACTGCTTTAAGCTTCATTCGTCCGCTGTCAATTAATCCAACCCCACTCAATAACTAACAGTAAAACTGCGCCTGCGAACACCCCTGCCAGGACATCATCGATCATGATACCGAAGCCGCCCTGCACATGCTGATCCAGCCATTTAATCGGCCACGGTTTGAGTATATCGAAGAACCTGAACAAGATGAATCCCGCAACGGCGGTTTGCCAGCTGAAAGGAATTAGCCACATCGTTATCAGGTAACCGGCAATTTCATCCCAAACTATGCCGCCGAAATCATGCTCGCCTAACTTTTCCGCCGCCCAGCCGCACAGCCATACGCCGACTACCGTCACGATGACCGTAAGCAAGCTGTAAACCCGTATGTCGGTTAACTCAAACAAAAGATACACGGGAATTGCCGCCAGCGTGCCGAAGGTGCCCGGCGCTTTCTTCGCCAAGCCTGATCCAAAGCCGAAAGCCAGAAACAACACGGGATCGGACAGAATCTGCCGGGGTGTCAGTTTATTTTTACCATAATGGGTATTAAGAAAAATGCTCATAACCTTTACTTGTTAAGGGTTGGACAGCGCCCGACTTATACAGGCGTAAACCCGGTGCGGCTTCAATGACGCCGATTTTGGTGCAATCGACAGTCAGCAAAGCGGCTTTTTCCGGGCTGACGGTAAAGCACAGCTCATAATCATCACCGGCAGTCAGCGGCATGAGCCAGTCGCCGGTCCCATAGATATAAGCGCGTACCGCATCGGACAGCGGCAACGCCTCCCAATCAAGCCTTGCGCCTACTCGGCTTTGCTCAAGAATATGGCCTAAATCACCCGCCAAGCCGTCTGACAAATCTATGCAGGCATTAGCGATGCCGATCAGTGCCAGCCCTGCAGCTACCTGCGGATTGGGCCGGTTAAATCGCGTCAACGCCGCATCAGGATAGGCGCAGTGATAGCCTCGTATGATTTTTAATCCCAGTCCGGCATCGCCTAACGATCCAGTCAGATAAATAAAATCTCCCTGTTTTGCGCATGAACGTCTCAGCGCTTTGCCTTTGGGCACCAGCCCCATCGCCTGTACCGTCAGCGTTAACGGGCCGGACGTAGTGTCGCCGCCGATCAAATCCACCGAATAGCGTTCTGCAAGTGCTAAAAAGCCTTGGGCAAAACCCGACAGCCAGGGTTCATCCACCTTCGGCAAGGTTAATGCCAGCATCACGGAAATAGGCTTAGCGCCCATACTGGCCAAATCGCTTAGATTAACAGCTAATAATTTATGCCCCAATTCCTCGGGGTCGGTTCCGGCAAAAAAATGCACATTTTCCACCATAGTGTCGGTGGTCACCGCCAGCTCATAACCGTCCGGCACTGACAATAACGCGCAATCATCGCCTATCCCCAAGCGCGTCGATGGATTTTTTACCCGCTGCCGGGTAAAAAAACGCTGGATAAGGGAAAACTCAGTCAGTGGCATGTTAGGCTAAAGAAAGTTTCATCTTGAACCTTGCACCTTGTGCCTTTCACCTTGTGCCTTAATTTCTACCGCTCTTCTTTGCTGAGCTATTTTATCCAAAATGCCGTTAACATATTTATGGCTGCCATCAGCGCCAAAACACTTAGCCAGATTAATGCTTTCATTTAAGATCACACGATAAGGCATATCCAACCGATGCAGCAACTCATAAACGCCCATTCTTAAAATTGCACGCTCAACAGGGTCGATCATATCGACCGGACGGTCGACAAATTCGCTCAAGGCCTCATCTATCGCCGCCAGGTTTTTAGGTACTCCGTGAAACAGCTCGGTAAAATAGCTTTTTTGCGCGTCTTTCAGGCGCTCTTCTTCTACAAATTGCCGCTCAATTTCAATAAGACTCTGTCCTGTCATCTGCCATTGATACAATGCCTGCACGGCAGCTTTACGGGCATTGGTACGCGCTAGACTCATCAGGCTTCCAGATTATTGAATAAACTCACCATTTCGATGGCGGACAGTGCGGCTTCCGCACCTTTATTGCCCGCTTTGGTACCCGCACGCTCTATCGCCTGCTCAATGCTGTCTACGGTTAATACACCGAAACTGACCGGCACATCATATTGTAAAGACACGCTGGCCAAGCCTTTTACGCATTCACCGGCAACATATTCAAAATGGGGCGTGCCGCCGCGTATCACTGCGCCCAAGGCGATAATCGCGTCATATTTTTTAGCTGCCGCGATGCGTTGTACCACCATCGGCAACTCAAAAGCGCCGGGAGCTTTGACGAGATGAATATTCGCTTTATCCGCGCCGTGGCGCACTAAGGCATCAATAGCGCCTGCTTCCAGCTGCTCAACGATAAAACTGTTAAAACGGGATGCGACTATACAAAACTTACCGCCTTGTACTAATAAATTTCCTTCAAACGTTTTTATTGCTGACATTATGACCCTCTACTTAAATTACAAAATTCTCTT
>PMJA01000422.1 GCA_003158415.1 Methylobacter sp. | reverse complement strand
GCGTTGCGTGACGCTGGAGCGTCACCGGCGGCATTCCCACGCCGGAGCGTGGGAACGATGCAATTTTTCTGAAAGTCTATAGATCATTTTAATGATCTTTTTCCTGTTTACGTTTCAAACTTTCAAAAACTTTCCTATTTTTCGCCAATTGATCCACGTCTGTCATTTCTGGTTCGTTATCTATATCTTCAAAATCCATCAACAACTTACCTATTTTTTGCCACTTCTCAAAAAGGCACGTCTTCTCATGTTTACTTAATAATTCTGGATGATCGCTATCTGTTTTACTATCTTCCTGCAATTTTTTAAGTTTAATCTGAAATTCATCTACGATTGATTTATATTCATTGTTCATTGTTTTGTTCTCTTTAAGTTGGTTCTGAGGGTTTTCAAAACTGTAAAGCGGATTTGCACTGGTTCCCAATCTCCAGATTGGGAACCCTGAAACGAAGCTCTAGCTTCGCGATACAGGAAGCTAGAGCCCTTCGACAAAACTCAGGACAGGCTTCCAATACCGAGTTCAAGCTTGGAGCTTGGGAACTCGCGATAGCTACATTCCATTGCCCTACTTATTTTCAATCTGTGATTCTGTGGCCGTTTATTTTTTGCGGGTTACAAAACCCTATTCCTCCGAACCATAACATTTAGAGTAATCAATACAGACATTGCACGAGGGCGCACGGCATAAATACAAACCTTCGGCTTCGCATAGCTGTTTATATAAAAACTTCTTCCATTTCATGTCCCGGTCGTTTTTTGCTGCCAGTTCCGGGAAGTTGTAATGCAGCATGGCGCTCAATTGCGAGCGCGACCACAGACCTAAATCCTGCCATAAGTGATCGCTGCCCAGGCAACCGGCGACGATAATAGCAATCATCCAGTCCATTTCCAGGGTATCGGGTCGGCAGTAACGGATTAGCAGATTAACTAGGTCTTCTTTTTCCAGCATACGGCTAAAGTCCAGCCGACTGCCGGATGCCGCCTGCTCCGGCAGACTGTCATCCTGAAAATAAACGGACTTTAATTGCAGGAACTGGACGGGCTCCAACCCCAGATAGTCGGGCAAAACGCCTTGCCCGACGCACCAGCTGGCAACCATGCAAGCCAACCATTCATGATTAGGCGACATGACGGGCTGGGATTGTAACCGGGCATAAAATTGTTCCCGATCATCCTGACGTTGGAGCGCCATAGCCATGGTTAATATTCAACCAGTATATCTTCATCCCTGACGATCATCTGACAGGCCAAACGCCACGGCGACGGCAGGTCATCAACAATCATTGTTTCCATTTCTTCCTTGCTGAGTTTACCGCTGACGCGCAAAACCTCTTTTTCTTTTTCGGTTAACGGGCCGCCCATGCGCTGGTGCTTATTATCGACACTGCTGACTTTTACCAGACAAGTGCCGCATTCGCCGTCCTGGCATTCATAATTGATCGGGATTTTGTTTTCCCGCGCCAGTTTCAGCAAAGTTTCCGTATGGCTGCCCGCTACGGCATAGACGGTTTTATCCCGGTATTCGGGATTTGAAAAAGTAACTAAAGCCATGATTTTCTCCTTAAATAAGTGTGATGCTCTATCGCTTGGTTTCCTGACGCCTGCTTAAGTTGGCAAAGAAAACTCCCTCTCCAGCGGGACAAATCCGCCGGGAGCGGATTTGGTCGCTCAAAGAGCGCCCGGCAGGATAGCCCGAAAACATTGGGTTGGGGTGAGGGGAACACAAAACAAGATAACCCTTTAAATCCCCCTCATCCCCACCTTCTCCCGCTGGAGTAGGGGCTAAGTTACTTAGCTATATGGTTTGGAAACCCAACGACATTTGTTTTTACATCGGCCTACCCGCGCATAAGCGTAAGCAGGCTATTTATTAAACCGGCTTAACGCGTATGGTTCCACCCAGTACTTGAGCCTGGCAAGCCAACCGGTTGTGTTTGCCTGCCATGTTCTCGCGCAGGATTTTATCTTCCAGTACCGACGGCTCGCTCAGGTTGTTCCAGCCTTCCGTTACTTTGGTAATGCAAGTGCCGCAATCGCCCTCACGGCAACCGTAAGTAATGCCGGAACCGACTTTTTCGGAAATCTCGATCAGCCGGGTGCCCGCCGGTGCGGTAACGGTAACGTTTATGTCTTCAAAGGTAATCGATGCTTTCGCCATTTCTATTCTCCTGTTGTGTTAAAATTATTAGGCAAGATCGGCCATATCTATCACTTTGGATTGTCTTAAACCCATCAGATCCTGAGCCATTTCATGCCCAAATTCACGGCAGATTTGTATTTCTTCTTCTGTCGGAATTAACTTGATGCGTATGCCCGGTATCGGCACGCGCAATTTGAGTCCGCGCAAGCGATCCTCAACCATTTTCACCCCTTCGCCAGTCCAGCCGTAAGAGCCGAATACGCCGCCCAGTTTGGACTTGAGATTGATGACGGCCAGTGACGACAACAAATCCCATACCGGCTTAACGGCATCGCCGTTGATGGTCGGCGTACCGAAAAGGATGCCATCCGCGCCTTCGATCAAATCGACGAAGGGCGCTATTTCACTGCCTTCCAGGTCGTATAACGAAACCCTGACATGCTCCACCGCCATCGCGCCTTCATAAATAGCTTCGGCCATTCGCCGAGTATTGCCGTAGGAGCTGATATAAAAAATCAGCAAGGTTTTCTCACCGGCGCTGATTTCGCTGTGCAGTACCGAACGCGATAGTTCGTTATAACGCTGCACATAGCGTTGAGGTTGGTCGCGTAATAACGGGCCGTGCGCGGGCAAAATAGCGGTCAACGGCAACGGCTCTATCAGAGCTAATGCCCTATTCACATAATCTTTGAATGGCCGCATGATGTGCGCGTAGTAATATTCAAACGAGAAGCGAAAATCGCCGACTTCATCGTTAAACAAACGCACATCGCAAAAATGGCAGCCGAACACATCGCCGGAAAACAAGATTTTTTCTTCCGCCAAATAAGTGCATTGGGTATCCGGCCAATGCAAATACGGGGTATGTAAAAACGTCAAGCTTCTGTCGCCTAATGACACGGTGTCGCCGGTGATAACCGGCGTGAAATTAAATTCATCCTGTTTCAACAGGGCCTTAAGCATGGATTGCGCTTTTTGCGAGATATAGACGCAAGCGTGCGGCGCGCGGCGCATCAGTTCGGGCAAGGCGCCGGTATGATCCGGTTCCAGATGATTCAAAACGATCACTTTGATCTCGTCGTAACGCGCCACCGATTCCAAACGGGCGAAAAAATCACCGGCAAAGTTTTCCTTAACCGTATCGATAACCGCCACGCCCTCGCTGCCTCTGACGATATAGGCGTTATACGTCGTGCCGTTGGCTGTTTTTAAGATGATGTCAAAAGTGCGCAAACTGGGATCTAAAGCGCCTATCCAATGCACTCTGTCCGATAAGCCGACGGCCTGCGGGATGCCATCAACAGTCAACAGCGGCGGCTTAGTCATGCCCGCAACGAGACTCTGTGACTGATCTGGGACAGCTTTCCAAATCTGGGTTTGCCTCGCTTTCAGCCAAGCCTATCCAGATGTCCACCGCCTGCGTATCGAATCCCGCCATCACGTTATCGCCGACCTGCATCAAGGGACGACGGATTAACAAAGGGGTTTCCAACATCAGCGCCAACGCGGCTGTTTCGGTAAGCTTATCCGGCTCGATCTCGCCGTGCTTGATCGCCGGTGCGCTGTAGTTAAACCAATCGCGCACCGGCAAGACACTGAAAAAAGCGCGCAAGCGGTCGGCCCGCCAGACTTCGGTTAATAAATTTTTTGCGATAACTTCATGCCCCGCCGCAACTAACAGCTTCTTTTGCCGGGTATTGTTAATGCAACCGGGTTTTTCATAGAAAATGACAGTAGCCATCAGATTTTCCTTGATTTTACTTTGTCAACTTACCGTGCAATATTGTCATACCCGCCGGGAAGCCCAATGGGCGTCAAGCAAGATAGCCTGACGTGAATCCATGCCGGAATGACGATCCTGAAAAATTGATCATATAACCTTACAAAATGGAGTTAATTAATGTGCCTGTAACTCAGCCATGGCTTCCGCCATTTTTTCCGGCGGTATCCCGGTTAACGAGCCGGGCGGGTTAATTGCCAGACCAAACGAATCCAAAATTGCGCCCTCTATCGGACAGATACTCGCGCATTGAAAAACGGGGAAATCCCCTTCGCATTCGGTACATTTTTTAGGGTCTACCAAAAAATGCGGTTTGGCCTCGTAAATAGCGTTACTCGGACAAACCGGCTCGCATGCAAAACAATTAACGCAAGACTCAATAATTTTTACTGCCATGACAAACTCCAAATTCTTATCGTTCCCACGCTCCGGCGTGGGAACAGATTATGCACCGCTCCAGCGGTGCGAGACGCAGAGCGTCTCCGGCGGCATTCCCACGCCGGTGCGTGGGAACGATATAAGCTCAAGCTGGGAACCAGCGTACCTAGACGACATTACTTAAGCGGTCGCCCTGGCTGCTTCAGGCGTTGCATCCAACTTACCCGCCGCCGCCATTTCTTTATAGACCGCCATGACTGCTTCTTCGATGGGTTCCATCGCATGTTCGCCGTTTGGCGCAATGCCCGCCGCTTCCAGCATTTCCCAGGGTTCGTAACCGACCTTGGAGCACAACACCGCCTCACAGCCCGCCAGTGCGCGGATAGTCACCTGCAAGGTGCTTTCGCCGTCGCCGCAAGTCGTGTCGCCGCCGCAATATTGATCGGCTTTGCGATGACTGATAAAGCGTACGCCGTCCGGCGAGGCTTCATAAATCAAAAATTCCTTGGCATGGCCGAAGTGCAGGTTGATGACGCCCTGCCCGCTGGTGGCTACCGCCATCAATACCGGACGCGTAGTGAGCTTGGGTTCTTGTTTGAGTTGCTGTGCTTTTTCGGCTTTTTCCAGACGCTTGCTGTCCATTTCGGCCTGTATGGCCTGATGAATCACCGCGCGTTTTTCCATCGCCGCCTGATAATCGATTTCCATATCCTCAATCTTATCCAGCGTAAACTCGTCGCCGCGATCCTCACCCAGCATGCCTACGGCATCGGCCCGGCATTGGCGACAATGGCGCATCATGTTCATATCGCCGGAGCAGCTGTCTTGCAGGTCTTGCAATTCATCGGGCGTAGGCCCGCGCTGACCCATGACGCCGTAAAAAGTGCCATGTTCGGCTTCGGAAATCAACGGCATCACATTGTGCAAAAACGCGCCTTTGGATTTAACCGCTTTACTGACTTCCGCCAAATGCTTATCGTTGACGCCGGGGATCATCACCGAATTGACCTTAACCAAGATGCCTTTGGCTATCAGCATTTCCAGGCCTTTCTGTTGTTGTTCGATCAGAATTTTTGCGCCCTTGATGCCTTTAATGCGTTTGTTTTTCCAGAATATCCACGGATAGATTTTCGCGCCTACTTCAGGATCGACACAGTTAATGGTGATGGTGACGTGATCGATATTGTGCTTGGACAGTTCTTCTACCGCATCGGGCAAAGCCAAGCCATTTGTCGATACGCACAATTTAATATCGGGCGCTTCCTGGCTTAAACGCCTGAAGGTTTCAAAAGTGCGTTCGGGATTAGCCAACGGATCGCCGGGGCCTGCTATGCCTAATACCGTCATTTGCGGAATATTGGCCGCCACCGCCATGGTTTTTTTAACCGCCTGATCCGGCGTCAATAATTCAGATACCACGCCGGGGCGCGATTCATTGGCGCAATCATATTTACGGTTACAGTAATGGCACTGGATATTACAGGCCGGGGCAACGGCAACATGCATACGGGCAAAGTAATGATGCGCATCTTCCGAATAACAGGGGTGATTTTGCACCTTTTCCCGGATAGAATCCGGTAGCGTATCCATTTGATTTTCCGTCGTGCCGCAAGAACTGGCGGCACAACCGCCTTTGGCTCCATGTTCTGCATGGGCAGGGGTATCGTTTAATACTGGCAATTGCATGGGATTTACCTCGCTGTGTGATTACCTAAAGTAAAAGCACAGGCCATGCCAACTGTAATTATTATTTTATACCATTGATTTATAGTATTATTATGTCTAGTTGGTCGGTGAATTGTCGTAAACACAACAGCCATGATTTAGAATTTTGTCATTAACGGCACAATAGGATTGCTGGAAAAACGACTCCTTGTTGACAAACCAGCAACGCATTCATAATATGCCATCCATGTGCCATCATTTATAAGCGGGAGTCCACATTAGCAACTTATCTATACGCGGAATTGATCCTGACCTAGCGACAACACTGAAACAACAAGCGAAAGCCAGCGGAAAGTGTGTCAATCAATGGGTACTGGATGTATTAAAAGAACATACCGGACACCATAAAAATAAATAATGTGCTTTCATTTGATACCAGCAATCAGATCATAGCATGCGCTATAAGCCTGTCCGCCTTGCCATGCTAATGTCACAATACCGGATAGATTAATATGCGGATTATATGACGGTTTCTGCATCAGGAATATTTCACTCATCCAATAGCCATTAACGGCTTCAGCGGCTTTAGTACAGACGCTGAAATCATCACTAAATAGTTTTTCGGCTCTGTCACGTAACTCCTTAAGCACCGGTGTAAGCTGACTACGCTTATTAGCATCATTCAAAAAAAGCGCATCGCTGGTTTTATCGCGAGCCGCCCTAAAATCAGTTAACCACTTTTCGGCATCGGCTTTTTGTGGAGTTGTAGGGATAGCCTCATCGGCATACGCTGTTAAGCTCGCGCTAAAAAGAATTAACAGCAAGGTATTTTTAATAGTCATTATTGATCCTCTTTTTGAAAATGATTTTCAAGTATAGCCTATTCAGCCCAGTAGGCCGGAATAAGTCTTTTCGAGCTTAAGCGAGAAAAAGCGTTTCCGGCACACC
>PMJA01000371.1 GCA_003158415.1 Methylobacter sp. | reverse complement strand
ACCAGCGAGCGATATTTTCGATATTGCCTCTCTCTTGAAGATTATTGTTGGTTTGGAGATCGATCAGCAGAAAGGCATCTATGATTTTCTGAAAAAAGAACTCAAGAGTGAACCTGATCCAGAGAAAATTGAATCCAATTTAGCAACAATTATCAAGATTCTTTCCAAAGAGAATTGGAATCAAGAGACATTAGGCTTTGAAGTCGTACCGTACGATATTGAAGAAAAAATTTCATACAATCAACTGGACACAGCCAGAGTTCTTATCGATGACTACAAGATTCACTATTGTCGCATCGATAAAATCTACTCTGACTTTGACAAACAAGGCGTAAATAAAAGCATTTCTATTTTAAATGGCATCCGCAAGGAGTATCTTAAACTGGCACTGGAAACAGTGGTTTCTCCTGACCAACTTTTTTTATCGGTTATCGAAAAGGTTATTCAGAAGATTCGAGGCAGTGCAAATTACACACCTATGGCAGATGAAGAACTTGATTTATCTGTGCAAATTCTTGTTGTTGACACTTTTATACGGTGCAAGATATTCAAAAATCCTTCAGGAAATACCAATGCTCATTCCTGACAATATACATCCCGATCAAACCATTTACTTCAATGGTGCTTTTGTCTTGAAGGTGATTCAAGAGCATCGTGTGATGGATATACTTGATTTATACATACAGACAACAACTACGCAAAAAATGAGCATGCCTGTTTTTGTACTGTGTCTCGATTGGCTATTTCTACTCAATCTGGTTATATTGAATAACCATGACAAGGTGGAACTATGTTCTTGAAGTCACTGACAATTACCCGTGTGGACGGCACTATAATCAGAAATATTCTATTTCATGCTGGGCTAAACCTCATTGTTGACGACACGCCTATTGTTAGCGGGGAAGAAACTGGGAACAATGTCGGTAAGACAACGGTTTTAAAGCTTGTCGATTTCTGCCTTGGAGCCAATGCAAAGGGAATATATACCGACCAAGAAAATAAAAAGCATGAGTTTAAGTTAGTAAAAGATTTTCTGGTTGAAAATAGAGTGCTTGTTTCACTGATTCTCAAAGATGATCTGTCGCAAGAAAAATCTAAGGAAGTGCTTGTTGAGCGAAACTTTCTGGCTCGCAAAGAAAAAATACAACGCATAGACGGCAACAATAAAACTGATACCGGATTTGAAGAAGCTCTAACCGATCTTTTGTTTCCTGGTCATTATGGGAATAAACCAACTTTCCGGCAGATAATTGCTCACAACATCCGCTATAAAGATGTGAGTATCAACAATACCATCAAGAATCTTGATGGTTTCACGCGTGATGATGAGTATGAGACGCTTTATCTCTTTCTTTTCGGTTGTAATTTCGAACAAGGAGATACCAAGCAGGAATTACGCTCACAAATTGATATTGAAGAAAAATTCAAGAAACGTCTTGAGTCAGAACAGACCAAATCAGCATACGAAACCGCACTAGCCCTTCTTGACTCAGAAATAGAAGAACTTGAGCGTTGGAAGGCATCACTGAATCTTAATCCAAATTTTGAGGCGGATTTGGACACACTGAATAGGGTTAAATATCAGGTTAATCTTACTTCATCAGAAATCAGTAGGCTTCAACTACGAAAAGATTTGATTTTAGAAGCCCAGCAGGAAATGCAATCAGGTAAGTCTACAATCGATGTGCAACAATTGCAGCAGATATATCAGCAAGCAACATCTTTGGTGAACGGAATTCATAAGACCTTTCTGGAACTTAATGATTTTCACAATCGAATGGTAGAGTCAAAAATTAGGTTCATAGTCCAGGATTTACCGAAGATTGATGCAGAGCTTACTGCAAAACGAGAGCATTTGAACCGCCTCTTGGTAGAGGAAACTGAGCTAAGTAAAGCTATCACTTTAAGTGATTCTTTCGAGGTGCTTGAGCAATTGATTATGAAGCTTAACGCCAAATACCATACAAAAGGTGAATATGAAAACACCCTACGACAATTGAGCACTGTAGAATCGAAACTGACTGAACTCAACAATGAACTGGCCGAAATTGACAATGAACTTTTTTCCGATGGATTTGCCCTTAAAATAAAAGAACAGGTAAACAAATTCAATCGGCATTTTTCATCTGTGTCGCATGAGTTATATGGTGAAAAATATGCATTAAAGGTTGACCCAAAAAAAGTAAAGGGTCGCCGTCTCTATGAATTCACATCATTTAACACAAACTTCAGTTCTGGTAAAAAACAGGGCGAAATTTCCTGTTTTGATATTGCCTACACCCTATTTGCCGATGATGAGAATATCCCATGCATGCACTTTCTCCTCAATGATAAAAAAGAACTGATGCATGATAATCAACTCCTGAAGATTGCTAACCTCGTCAATGCAAAGGGTATACAATTTGTCGCATCGATATTAAAAGACAAACTGCCGGAAGAGTTGAATAAAGATGCGTATATAGTGGTGAAATTATCACAGAACGATAAACTCTTTAGAATTGAAAAGAATTGATGCTTAAAAATTTGTACGCTAAATCCGTGTATGTTTGTGATGTAATCCTTATTCCAAAAAACAAATTTAACTTACCGGAATGTATCGAAAGTTGTAGGTTAATTACAAATCACCAGCCTAAAATCAAACATTAGACAGAACGACACGATCTATCTAATCGGTTTGTGCCATAAATCAAGATTTTTGGCACAACAGGCCACACTTGTAATTTCGACCGGTTGGCCGTGTCATAAATCAGGGTCAAAAGATGGCGGAACAAACTGTGTTACATGCTCGTTGTATTGCTCAAGCTGAGGGGTTCCAAAGAATTTCCACTCTCGATTCTGCTCTTCATAGTATGTGCGCATGTCATCCGGCCAGGTCTCGCAAGGTAGGAGGATAAAGTCCTCTGAATTTGTGTCACCCGCGAACTTGGGTGCATCCATCCCGATGCCAATGACCTTGGTCAGCTGCGGAAACTTGTTCTTCGCCGCACCGCATGAGATCTCCAGCAGCGTTCGCCGCTTGTCGAGGTATTCTGGTTGCTTGCGGTAAGCCTCTGACACCCGGAGCTGGAAGAAAACATAGCCGACATCTGGAAGATGAGACGGCAAGAAGGTCACTTGGCGGGTAAACTGACCGGGGTCGTCAGGAAAGTTCATGATCGTTCGCCTAATCCTGTCAGCAAGCGCACGACGAACGAAGCGCGGCTCCTTCACCATCTCAAAGATGGCGCTCTGTCCGCGCAGAATATCCGAGTTTCCTCCAAGAGTCCCGTTCAAAGCGTTCTGGCAAGTCCGCTGAATCAACTCGTCCCAAAAGTAAGAAATCCGGTCTTCTTCTTTGGTGTTCTTGTAGAGGTCTGTTTTGATGAAATCGTTCCACTCGCCTTCGCCGATCATCACGCTATTCACGTTATCACGATTCGTGCCAATGATGTGTCGCTTAGTTTCCTCGTCATAGTTGAGAAGATAGTGTCCGAGCAAATCCTCCTCACCACAATAGAGCAATGAATCAAACTTGGCGACAGCACGCAGCTTTTCATCAAGATAGTTTGAGAAGTCGCTGACCGTGTCGAGTTCGCCCAAGACAATCGAAAAGTTATGACTGTCGAAAATATGAACGGGGTTTCGCCTGTCGATCTCGATGATAAAGGGTTGCGTCTGGTTGACGTTTGTCTCGCAGTAGGAAATAGCAAGACTACCGTAGACATTTTGATCTGAGGCTCGTTCACAGGCTTCCTTCGCCCCGTGCGCGACAACGATCTTGTGAATGATTGCTTTCTGTGGATCGATTGCGAGTGGAAATGACCTTGTACGCTTCGCATCAAGGAAGATGGGGCGCCCACTCTTGATGTATTGCTCAGCTCCGTGCGCAGTCTTTACTTGGCGGTCAATTACATTTTTCTTCCATCGATCCCAGAGGATTTGAGGGTCTTTGTCAGGTACATCAGGAATCTGATTTTCGCGGTCAAAGAAAATAAATACATAATCACCGAATACCGCGAGCAGGTCGCATAGCTCGTGGCCGTTTTTGCTATCTTTGAACGGATTTGGATAGCTCCATAGCTTAAGGAAGGAGCGCTCGCAGAATTCTGCAAGCATCCGCTCAGTTTCTGTCACGCCAGATGATTTAGTAATCACGATTCTTGGTCACTTCAATAGTTGTGCCTATAAGACACATTATACCTACCATAGCGCTTTTTCAGAGCGCTCATTCGCCTTATCTATGTAACGCCCCTGCCTCTCATCAAGGCAATTTCTTTTTGGGTTCGCTTTCTTGGTGTGCGGTAAACCCCTTTGGGTCGTTCGCTACGTTCTGTCTAATTACGACCTTTTCCCCTGCTGCCATTTTTAACGTAACATAAAGGACGAACACCCCAATCTGGCCGTATTTGCCCCATACTGAAACACCCTCTGAATTCGCCTCTCTATAACCCAGTAAAAACAGGGCTTCCAGCGTGACGGTTTTGCCATACCGTAAACATTTGATACCGGTAAGGCTTTTTAAAAGGGCTTGAGGTCGCCAGAATGTAGCAGCACGTTAAATCCCAATCTTCTCCACTTCATCAAGCGTCATTTCGTCACGGCGGCGGTCGTAGAGCTGAGTTGTGCGGGTGCTGGCATGGTTCGCCATGACAGCGGCTTTCTCCAGACTACCGCCATTTTTGAGATAGGCCGTGATACCTGTTGCCCGAAAGCTGTGATTTCCAGCCTTGGTCATAATTCCGGCGGCGGCCATACGCCGCTGAATCATCGCGTAGGCGTTCGCCTGGGGCAGGGGAGTTGTGGTGAGCTGGCCGGTGCCGCGCCCAATGGTGCGGAATAACGACCCTTTGGCGTCGTCGCGGAGGCCTGCGCCGTCGAGATAGGCAATCAGGTATTCTTCAAGATTATGGTGGCAGGGCATTTCGTGGCGCTTGCCACCTTTCTCGCGTAACCGTACCCAAAGACGGCGGTTCTGCGTGTACACATCTTCCACCTTCATGCCCAAGGCCGCGCCGATCCGCGCAAAGGAATAGACCATCAGTGCAATCAAGGCGCGGTCACGAAGACCTGCGTGTGTGCTTGTGTTGATGCTGGCAAGCAAGCGGCGGGCTTCCTCGGCGTCCAGAATCGGCGTCTTGCCGATCTTCACACTATGCGACGGGCCACGTACCGATGAGGCAGGATTGACCGGCACGATCTGGCCGGTCACTAACCAGTCGAACAAATGGCGGATCGCCGCCAGGTATTGCTTGACGGTCGGCGCGGCCAGTTGCTGAGTCTTGCCTTCAATCCACGCGGCAACGTGCAACGGCTCCACGTCAATGATCGATGCCACGCCAACCGCCGCGCACCAGTCGAGGAATTCCGTCACAGCGCGGACATAGGCACGCCGTGTGTGCGGGTTGCGAATGTTCGAGGCGAAAAATTCCAGAAAGCGAATTTGCGCTCGATCACCGGCGGCGGCAATCAGGGTAGGAAGTAATTGCGAAGAAAGGGCGATAAGCTGGCTCATGACGTTTCTCTCGACTGCATTCTTGCATCGACGATACGCAGAAGATGGTTTGCTAGAAGAATGATCTCAACCGCTTCTGCTGGATCGTCCAGATTCACATCCCGATGTGAATGAGGATTTTTGTAAGAGGCAATCGCTCCCGCAAAAAGCGCCGCACGGCCTTCGCGTTCGCCGAACTCCGATGTCATATCCGTCAGAGTCCCGTTATCGGGCTGGAAAGCTGACCGCATCAATTTGACACCGATAGCGTCTGAACCAAGTCCAGAGGCTTCGCGAACATAGACTTCAACCGTTTTCATGGCTTGAAAAGCAGCCACATCAAATTCACCGCGCATAAAAGCACGCCATACTGGATCGGCAATCTTTGGATGAAGGATTTCGCGCGGAAGCAGTCGCGCAATCTTGAAACTGGTAAAATCTGCTTCGTTCTCCATCCGGCACGCTCGGCGACTTAGCCGCCGCCAGCCGTTTTGTCCGTTCGTGCCGTCCGCCGGAACAACCAAGCCTTGGGCGTTCAACCATGCCCAAGCCTCGGCTAAGGCAAGCCCAATTTCATTTTCGCGCTGACGTGGATAACCAACCTGACCACGGGTTGCGTCGCCCCACATTTCGCTTTGGAGATTGTCTGGATGATACATCGGTTCGCTGCGTTGACGGAGAAGAAAAAGCATTTTTGAGGCTAGCTCTTCCGGTTCCAGTGCAACGAGTAAATCGGGATCGGGGATGGTTTGGGTGATTTGAAACATGGTGTATTTTTAGCAGGTTTCCTATATGTGATAAAGGACATTATCACATATAGGAAGGGCATGGAAATGGGGTGAAACGTTCCGGTCGGGTACTCTCGATAAAATCCGTTATCAAGAGTAAACGCGCTCTATTTTGCTACTGATATTTGCGACACACATCCCCTTGTTTTTGCTGACTCTAAAAACTGTCGCAAAACTTACCCTTTGTGCAACCAAAGCCTGGCCGGACAAGGTAAATAATCAGCAACCATTCAACTATTTTCGCGGACGAGAAAACAGCCAGGATTAATAATATAAAGATGATGATGACGATTTACACACAATAAAAACTTTTTCGGGGGCAGATCGGAAGCCCCCCTGTTTTTAAATGTGCATAAATCTCGATGATTTTGATTTTGGATACTTTGAATTAGCCCAAAGTATAAGAAAAGAAAATGTGGTGACAAAATCCGGAAGCCGGCACACTGGTTATGACACCAAATTAAATAAATGGTGACAGCCCCGCCGCCGATCTGGACTGGCGCCGGGTGGTCGCTGTCACCAAAACAAATAACGTGGCGACAAATTCATGCACCTGGCTATGGTTTATTGTCACCATGACCGCTGCCCGGAAAGATATGCAACAGCATCCCGCAACCGTTCGCTCCCTTGCCATAATGTCCTTTCGATTTGTGCGGCTTCGGTTGCTAGTTGGCCGTACTCGTTCGCCCGGCGAATTGAGGCTTTTGCGGCCTCGATCTTGGCCGGGTCTGCGCCAACGTATTTTCTTTCGCGCTGGCCGTTATGACTCGGGTAGATCAGGTAAAGGTATTTACCGGATCGCCAATGTTCATTGGCGTAAATCAGACCGGCTTTTTCCAAGATGGCCATTTCGCTTTGCTTGGCGGCCAAAGCCGCTTTTTGCACCGCGATCAGGGCGGGCAGTTGGTTGGCTAGGCTTTCAACGTCGGTTATCACGCTCATGGTTTTTTCCCCTATCTACCATGACCGCAAAGC
Source organism: Methylobacter sp. (assembly GCA_003158415.1). Lineage (GTDB taxonomy): Bacteria > Pseudomonadota > Gammaproteobacteria > Methylococcales > Methylomonadaceae > Methylobacter_C. The sequence continues at coordinate 206 of PMJA01000371.1, read as the reverse complement.
TTTTCACAAGGAATACCATCACCGTCTTTATCTAAATGCGACAAACTGCATTGAGTTAAATAGAACCTGGCTTCCTCGCATGAAGTCATTTCTTTACAATAGCGTTTGCTGCCGCATGAAGAATTTACTGGCTGAGTGGTCGGTTCTGTTTTTGCCGTACTCTGATTTGTAACTCCGGCATTCTTTCCGCCATGCCGGTATTCCCA
>PMJA01000167.1 GCA_003158415.1 Methylobacter sp. | reverse complement strand
AAACCAGAATACACACCGCATGTTGATACCGGTGATTACATTATTGTCGTAAACGCAGAGAAAATCGGCGTTACCGGCAATAAAGAAAACAAAAAATTATATCAGCACCATACGGGTTATATTGGTAACCTGAAAACCGTTACCCTCGGCAAATTAAGGCAAACGTTCCCTGATCGTATCCTTAATACCGCAGTTAAAGGTATGTTGCCGAACAATCCATTAGGCCGTGCAATGTTCAAGAAATTGAAAGTGTATGCAGGGCCTGAACACGATCATCAGGCCCAACAGCCAAAAGTTTTAGACATTTAAGCGGGTAGACCATGGCAGCAGCTCAGTATTATGGAACAGGCCGTCGTAAAAGTGCAATAGCACGCGTTTACGCAAAATCCGGCACAGGAATAATCACGATTAACAAGAAAACCCTGGAAGACTATTTTGGCCGTAAAACCGACCAGATGGTTTCCCGTCAGCCGCTGGAATGCGTTGACCTGGAAGGTAAATTCGATATTAATGTGATAGTTAAAGGCGGCGGCCCTTCCGGTCAGGCAGGCGCCATCCGTCACGGATTGACACGCGCACTGATGGAGTATGACGAGACTTTACGTCCAGCCCTCAGAAAAGCGGGTTTTGTTACTCGTGACTCGCGTATCGTTGAACGTAAAAAAGTTGGCTTACACAAGGCCAGAAAACGTCCACAATACTCGAAACGTTAATTGACGGTTTTTATGAGAGGTAATCCAGGTTACTCCTTATGAAATGATAAGGGTCGCATTCTACAGAATGCGACCCTTTTTTATGGGTTAAAAAATGATTTTTTTTATCAGCAATGTTAGAATTCATAAAACTTATGACTAAACAGAGTTAACGGATGTCGACGGACTCTCAAAAAATGCCTTATACGCCGCCCGCATTGGAATTCAAGAGCAGCACTTTTTCGGTGCCTGTTTTAGTTTTATCTAGCGATGATTTGCTTATTATCGAACAGCAACTTCAAGAAAAAGTGGATTTGGCGCCTGAATTTTTTAAAAATTCACCCTTGGTGCTGGATGTGCAGGCCTTAAACAAGCAAGGCTACGCTATTGATATTGCAGCGCTCACCGAACTTATTCGTAAAATCGGCTTATTACCGATAGGGATACGCGGCGGCAACGCACAACAGAATAGACAGGCATTGGAACTGCTCATGCCCGTGTATTCCATACGCAGCGGCGGCGTAACCGAAGAAACTCAAAAACAAAAAACCGTCACACCTGAACCGAATACAGAATTAGACTCGGATGTCACTGCAACGACGCTGATTACTCAGCCTATCCGTTCCGGGCAGCGTATTTACGCAAAAGGCGATTTAGTTATTACGGCTCAGGTCAGCGCTGGTGCCGAAATCATGGCCGAGGGTAATATCCATGTTTACAATACCCTAAGAGGCCGGGCCTTGGCGGGTGTACAAGGGAATACTGACGCGCGGATTTTTTGTTTCGATTTACAGGCTGAGCTGATCTCTATAGCTGGCAACTATAAAGTCAGCGAAGATTTGGATGAATCCGTGCGCAACAAACCGGTTCAGATTTATTTACAAGACCAAGCATTAATTATCAAAGATATTGTGCAGCACCACTAACGTAGAGGAACAATTGTGGCAAGAATCATAGTCGTAACATCCGGTAAAGGCGGCGTTGGCAAAACAACAACCAGCGCTGCCATTGCCATGGGACTTGCAAAAAAAGGTCATAAAACAGCTGTGATTGATTTTGATGTGGGCTTACGCAACCTGGATTTGATCATGGGCTGTGAGCGCCGCGTAGTTTATGACTTCGTCAATGTCATCAATGGGGAAGCGACGCTTAACCAGGCATTAATCCGTGATAAAAACTGCAATCTGTTGTACATACTGCCTGCCTCGCAAACCCGCGATAAAGACGCGCTAAGCCAGGAAGGCGTGGGTAAAATTTTAGATGAGCTGAAAAAAGACTTTAAATATATCGTCTGCGATTCTCCTGCCGGTATTGAAAAAGGCGCTCATTTAGCGATGTATTTTGCAGACGATGCCTTTGTCGTAACCAATCCCGAAGTTTCTTCGGTACGGGATTCCGACCGGATGTTGGGCATTTTAGCCAGTAAATCACGCCGGGCCGAGCAAAACGAGGAACCTATTAAAGAATACCTGTTGCTGTCCCGTTATGCGCCTGATCGGGTAAAATTGGGTGAAATGCTGAGCGTGGATGATGTCCAGGATATTTTATCACTGCATTTATTGGGTGTTATTCCTGAATCAAAATCGGTACTCAATGCCTCAAATTCAGGCACCCCTGTTATTCTTGATGAAAAAAGCGATGCAGGTCAAGCATACGCGGACATAGTTGCCCGCTATTTAGGCGAGAACAGGCCGCATCGCTTTATCGATGATAAAAAAGGGTTCTTCAGGAAACTTTTCGGGAGTAAATAATGAGCTTACTGGATTATTTTAGAATATCTAAAATCGGCACAGCGTCTGTTGCCAAAGAAAGGCTGCAAATTCTGGTTGCTCATGAACGATCCTCACGTAACCAGCCATCTTACCTTCCGCAATTGCAAAAAGAATTGCTGGAAGTAATACAAAAATACATTAACGTAGGGCAGGATGCCATTTCCGTTAGTTTTGAACAGGATGAAAATCAGGAAACGCTGGAATTAAATATCGTGCTGCCTGATCTTCCTATTAAAAACACATAGGTTTTTTAATCAACATTCATACAGGTGACTTAACATGCTTAACATAATCGGTGATGCCGCAGGTAAAATTTGGCAATATCTGGATCAAAACGGATCGGCCAGCGTAACTAAAATTACCAATGAGACAGGAATAGGCAAGAATGACGTACAACGTGCAATCGGCTGGCTGCTTAAAGAGGACAAGCTGTCCATTGAAGTGATAGGCCGTACAGAAACATTGTCGTTGAAATAACACCGGCAAAAGGCGAAAGACGCAAGGCTCACTTTTGCGTCTTTCGCCTTTTTACTACGTCTTACTAGAAAGATCGTTACTGCCATCATTTGGGCAAATGTTAGTCATTTTTACCTATCTGCTCTTGCCGATTTATCATCATTCGACATATCCACTTGCTCCATTGCCATAGTACGGCATAGCCTGCCCTAACGTGTGGCGCACATCGTCTTGCCTTTTGTATCAGCAACCCCATCAGATCGAAGCCCCTCAAGCACGCGCGGTAGAGCAATGCCCGCATCCGATACAACAAACCGATATTCCGCACCCCTACCTAAGGTAAAACTGATTTAAACTGCATACCCCAAAACTTATCTATTTTGTGAACCATGAACTCAGAATCCGCTCTTTATAACAGTTACAACTTGGATCATTTGGGCCTCATAGCGGGTATGGTTGATGAGCTAGGGCTACCGGAACTGATCGACACGGTGATCAAGCAAGACCATGAGCAGCGACAGGTTTCAGTGGGCCTATGCGTCAAGGCTATGATTTTAAACGGCCTGGGCTTCGTCAATCGGGCGCTGTACCTGATGCCGCACTTTTTCAAGGATAA
>PMJA01000059.1 GCA_003158415.1 Methylobacter sp. | reverse complement strand
CATCGATTTGCCATCGATCAAGACCTCGAAAGGGTCTTCCGGGATAGTTGCCTGCTGTTTTTTTATTGCCCACACGCCATTATTGAAAACCATGTCTAATCTCCAAAAGAATAGAAATTTCAATTGTCTTTGTCGCCTATTTCAGATGAATGATGAACTAGCGCTGTGACTCTGTCAACCGTGAAATTCAAAGAAAGCTGGGTGCATAGAAAAGAAAAAGTCAGGGCGACCACCCACGGCTTTCTCATAAAAAATTTACTTTCCATATTTTTTATAGACTTCTCTCTGATGAGAAAAATAGTTCTGTAAAAACTGATTAAAGCGACGCACAGCAATTGATTTAGGCTTAATTGTTGTAAATTCATCCAGCGCAATGTCATCGCCAACATCCATGGTTAAATGAAATCGTCGGTAAGGAATTTGATACCATTGCTCTGCTTTTGTTAAGGTGCTGGGATAACAGGATAGGGTGATAGGCGTTACAATCTTATTGGCTTGTAACGCTATTGTAGCGGCTCCCCGATGAAAAAAATACGGTTTACCGGGCACCGAGCGAGTTCCTTCAGGAAAGATAATAAGGGTTCCACCGGACTGCAATAACTCTACACACTCGGCTATCATTTTTTTAGGAACGCCGTTACTGATATAGCCGGCATTTAAAATAGGACCGTGCATGAAGGGATTACGCCACAGGCTTTCTTTTACAATGCAATTTGCTTGTTTAATCCGGCTGAATAAAAACAAAATATCTATCAAGGTTGGATGATTGGCAATTATCAGTTGTCCCGGACGGTTAAGCTTATCCAGACCTTTTATTTCATAAGTCATGATGCCGATTCTGTACATCAGTCCGATGAACACATAAGAACAGTAATGCACAACACGCTGTCCCCAGCTTATTCGTTGCAAGCGATTGCCGGGTAAAATGGACAGCGCTGGAAAAACCAGAAACCTCAATAATAAACCGATCAGACCGAAACTGAAAAAACTGAAACCTGTCCCAAAAAGACGCCAGCCATATGTTAACTTTCGGATTATTGTTTGCACCATGTCCAGCTATACCTCTGATTACCCAAATTCAATGATCACTTTTCAGCAAGGAAGTCAGGATTGTAAAGGAATCTCGTCATTATCACGAGATTCAGCTCTTTTAAGGCAAACTAAATTTATATATTGGAAAATACTGCAAGCGTTGCATTTGGCGAAAAATGCTTGCTTGACAAGACTAGAGAGAGCCTCGTATGATTTTGGCTTAGTGGGTTGGATTCCCTATCCTCTATCCTCAAGAAATAGGCGCCTGTGCCCATTGAATTTCCTAACGAGTAATTAAGGAGAGCAACAATGAACCATGAACAAAGCGAAGAACAATTTGCCGATAAACACAGTCTTGAATACGCAGCTACTCGAATAGTAAAACAAAGAAATAGAACCATAAGAACTTGCTCGGTGCTAAGCTTGGCGATCCTGGCGACCGGCCTAAGTGGATGTATGATCGTCGATTCACCGATTAAGGGTGTTTTGGGTACCGAGGTTATTTGGGGTGATGTAGCGACCTCGGAAACGGGTTCTCCCGACCTTGGTGCGTTAAAGGAGGGCAAAGCCTGTGCTGAGTCTATTTTGGGCTTACTGGCACACGGCGATGCAAGTGTTCGCGCAGCAAAGCAAAATGGCAACATCCGGGAGGTCATTACAGTGGATCACTCGGCAAGAAATTTCTTAAATGTCGTCGGCGAGTGGTGCACGATAGTGAGAGGCCGTTAGGCGATCTACCGTTCGTTCAAAATCTGAGATCACTGATTAGCCTGCCATTGTCAATTAGCCAAATAAATCCACAAGAAAATGGGGATCAATGAATAAGGCACCTTTAATAATGCGTTTAATAAAGTCGGTTTGTGTACTTTGTTTAGCGTGTANNCTAGGGTATTTTTGCTATTCATCATACGATGAATGCCAAAAATCGAAAAAATTGAACCATTGAAGTGGCTCCTTTAAACAGTAAGTCTGTAAGCATTCCGCATAGCGCTGGATCATTTTCTGCATAGCTTCCTCGCGCGTTTTTCTGGGGAACATTAAGCTATCGCTGAAAAGATCGAAATAAATAACATTCTTGCTATGCTGCTTTAAACAAAACACTGTATAAACCGGACATTCTAGCAAAGAGGCCAGGATGAACGGCCCTTGTGGGAATAACGCATCAGCGCCCATAAAAGTAACTTTGGTGACACGTTGTTGGTTGCTCACCGGCGTTCTGTCGGCAGCGATAATGACTAATTCACCATTGTTAATTTTGTTCCTCAATACCATGGATGTAGCGGCGGTAATTTCAGTAATCTGAATAAGATTTAACTGACTGTTATCACTTGTTTGCTTTAAAAGCTGGTTAAATTTTTGGGCATGCTTGTTATCGAGTAAAACATTAATGTGTATCGTTTTGTCGAAATCAGCGATTACGCGGCATACTTCAAGGTTACCGAGATGCGAACCCAGCAATACAGCCCCTTGCCCTTTACTGATTCTGGCTATTAACTCATTTCGTCCATAATACTCTACATCAGTCTGCGAGAGCGCCCCAGACCAAGCGGCGAGTTTGTCAATAATGGCATTGGCAAAACTGCTAAAGTGCCTGAAGCTCCAGAAGAAACTGCCGCTTAGTTTTAATGACGGAGAAAAAACCGCCAGTCTGTTTAGATAAGCCTGACTGGCCTGCCTGGCCTGCCGGTGAGTTAGCCAGTAATAAAGCACGACTGGATATAAAAATAGTTGCAGAAACATGCGGCCAAACAACTGATAGATACGCAACAGTAACCATATACTCCAGATCATGCCACGCTCCTCTATTTGCGTCCAGTGCAGTGTTTTTTTCATCGCCAGTGTCTTAAGAGTAATTGCGGAATTCGTATCAACATGCCAAAAAACAATCTTGCATGAGTTTTTAAAATTATGACATTATCACGCCATAACCTGAAATGTGACACGCCATCGTAAGGGTAGTGTACGGCTGTCGGTATATTGATGGCCTCGACACCCTGCCAGTACAGGCGCACGACTATATCTATGTCATAATTCATGCGTTGGCCGATTTGTGTTGTGCTGATCAACTTGTCTACAGCGGTCAGCGGATATAGTCTAAAACCACACATTCCGTCGGCTATCGCGAAGGATAAGGTGTTTATTACTATACACAGAGTAGTTAAATAGCGCCCATATAACCGATGTTTAGGGATGGATTCATCAAAAACAGGCTTACCTAAAATCATCGCATTCGGGTTTAGTCTGCCAGCTTCAAGAAATCGGGGTATATCATCGATATTATGCTGTCCATCAGCGTCAATTTGTAGTGCATGTGTGTATCCCAGCCGTTTAGCGGCGTTGAAGCCATCAATAACTGCCGCGCCTTTGCCACCATTTTCTGCCCGATTTAGTAGGGTAAGCCAGCTCGATTCTTGTCTGGCGCAGTCTTCCAGCACCTCTGAGCATGCAGTTGAACTACCGTCATTCACTAGCAGACAGGGGATACCATACCCTTTTATTCTGGATATGACATAAAGAATGGCATGTTCATGATTATAAACAGGGATGATGATGCAGGTTTTCATGTGTGTTCTCGATTAATGGTGCCATTCAGGATTACCGAATGATATACTTCACGCGGGCATAGATGCGGATTTTGTAAAAAGCTGAAACTTTGGATTCAAAAGCGTTTTCACC
>PMJA01000409.1 GCA_003158415.1 Methylobacter sp. | reverse complement strand
CGCTTATCATGCGGGACTATTGCTTGAGCGCATAGCCAGGTATAGCCAAAAATATTAAGCCTGTTATCTGTCTTAAGTAATCGTTCATAATTAACAAGCCGATTCTATGGAACTCTCTCTGCTAACACTTAATCTTCATACTTATCAACAACATCCTCGTCACTGCTCTTTTGATACAATGCACCACCATGAGCGCGAGGTGAATATTATTGCCGAAGCGATCGCTCATTTAAGGATCGATGTCATTTGCTTTCAGGAAGTTGGGGAGTATATGTATGATCCGATTACTGCCCCTTATGGCGAATCGCCGTCCAACATGGCTTTTCGAATTTGTAATAAATTACGTCAATGGGGACTTTGGTATCATATTCATCAGGACTGGAGTCACATTGGATTTGATCGTTGGCGAGAAGGCACAGCCATCTTGAGCCGTTATCCGATGACACACAATTTTTCGGCCTATGTTTCTGTAGATCATCGCAAAGACAATTATATGTCCCGAAATATCACAACGTCGTGCATTATCGTTCCATGGTTTGGATTATTACATATTGCTAATGTGCATTTGAGTTGGGCGCATCATGGTTTTTACGAAGAATACCATAATCTCCAAAAACTGATCCAATCACGCTATCATTCGCTGCGAGACAGGAGTCGNNCTATCATGGTCAAATAGACGGATGGAAAAATTACCCACCCAAACGTATTGATTATATCTTCAAACGCAACGGTCACCCGATGCAAATCAAATCTATGAGCGTCATCTTCAACGAAGATTTCTATCCAATCGTTTCCGATCATTTTGGTTATCTGGCAAGATTCGAGATGTTTTGAGCCTATTGAACTATTTTCTTCGAAATACACTGAGTGCTTTTTCTAATATGTGATAAACCATCGTTGTTGTCGCATGATTAATATCAAGACCGGGATTCAGTTCAGTAATTTCAAAACAGCTTATTTTGGGATCTTTTAAAATAATGCCTATTAGTTCTTCGGCTTCTTTGGGCATAATGCCGTTATCGACAGGGAGTCCGGTGCCTTTCGATAGTGAGCCTTCTAAACTGTCGGTATCGAATGAAAGATAAATGTCGGTGCAGTCCTTTAGGTGCTCCAATATTAAAGCGCCGAGAGCCTTTACTTTCAGATCACGTAATTCTTGTGTGGTAAAGTTTCGTATGCCATATTTTTCAATGAGATGAGATTCTTGTGCTTCTAAATCACGTAATGTCACATAAACGATGTCCGTAGACCTTATCTTTTCAGACAGCCCCCCAATGCGCTTAAAGCGGCCCCAAAAATCCAACGTCGTTTTATCAGGCTCTCTAAGCAGGCACGCTATGTTGTCCAGCCCCAAAGCTGCGGCCAAAGTCATGCCGTGCATGTTTCCCGTGTATGAGGTATAGGGCGTATGTAAATCGGCATGGGCATCTATCCATATAATTCCCAGTCTTGATTCCGGTTTGGCTTTTTTAATTCCTGCTATAGTTCCGGTTGCACTGCTATGATCGCCTGAAATGACAATGGGAATATGACCGGACTTTAGCGATCCGCAAACCTCCAGGCAGACCACTTCACAGATATAAAGCACTTGTTCAATGTTCTTTGCATATACAGAGCTAAAATCTTCTGCAAAAGCAACATCGCAATCTCTCTTTGCTACCCGATCGGCTATGCCCGATTTTACAGCCAAGTCCAACAAGGCAGTAATGCCTTGATCAGACCCTCTAACCCCGGCCCCGCTATCGGAGCGAACGGTTATAATCATGCTCATTCCCAATGTCTAGGTTATTATGTACCCTTATTTTTTAACAAAAAAAAGGGCTGCCCATTAATGACCAGCCCTTTCGATTTGTAGGAAAACGATATTTCTACTTGTCTTTCTTCTTGTGGGATTTTTTCTCTTTGCCTGAATCCGCCTTAGCTTTCTTGCCTGGCGTAAGGGCAATCATCGGATTTGCCGCAGAAACCGTGACCGTAGCCGTCGAGTCTAAAAGCTCTTCCTCAAGAGACCTGACGGCGCCGTCGAATGAATGCTTGCTGTCGGGCTTGATTTCCTTTATCTCGGTAGGCAGGCCGATCCGGTCAAGAATTTCGATGAACGGCTCGGGATCGAGTTCTTCGACATTGACCATGGTTTTGGTATCCCATGCGCCGTTGGCGACCAGCATGGCGGCTGCGACCGGCGGCACGCCTGCGGTGTAGCTGATGCCTTGGGATTCGACTTCCTCGTAGCATTCTTTGTGATCCGAGACCTGATAGATCAGCACTTCGCGCTTTTTCCCTTCCATCAAACCCTTGACGAAAACGCCGATACAAGTATTGCCGGTATAACCGGGAGCCAGAGTCATGGGATCGGGGAGCAGCGCCTTGACGAGCTTGAGCGGCACGACTTCCTGGCCGGTCGTCAGTGTCACCGGTAGGTGCGACAAAAAGCCCAGCGTGCGCAATACAGTAAAGACGTTGATGTAATGATCGCCGAAACCCATCCAGAAACGGATGCTGTCGGCGTCGATATTCTTGGATAGCGAATGCAGCTCGTCATGACCGTTCAGGTAAACGGGCTGGTTGCCGACGACAGGAAAATCATATTCCCGTTTCACAGAGTGAGTGGGGAATTCCTGCCACTGCCGGTCTATCCATGTCCAGACCTTGACGAACTCGCGGAAATTGATTTCAGGATCGAAGTTGGTCGAAAAATAGCGGCCGTGACTGCCTGCGTTCACATCCAGTATGTCGATGGTATCGATCTTGTCGAAATAACGTTTAACAGCCAGGGCGCAGTAAGCGTTGACCACGCCCGGATCGAAACCCGCGCCGAGGATGGCGGTGATGCCTTTTTCGGCGCAACGGTCTTTGCGCTTCCATTCGTAATTGGCATACCAGGGTGGCTCTTCGCAGACTTTATCGGGATCTTCGTGTATGGCGGTGTCAATATAGGCCACGCCGGTTTCGATACAGGCTTCCAGCACCGACAT
>PMJA01000322.1:7162-16057 GCA_003158415.1 Methylobacter sp. | reverse complement strand
TAAGGCATGCGTACAACTGGTTTCGCGGCAGTCTTCCCTGAAGACATATTATGATAGCTTTGATTGGCGACTTTATACAAACGGTATCACTTGCGAATTTAACCGCTCAAAAGCCGCATCAACGTTACTATTAAGAAATCTCGAAAATNNCTTGAACCCCTATTGAAAATGCGGGCATTATTACCCGTATGCACTCTCGATTATGAAATTTATTTTCTAAACATAATCAATAACGATAAAAAAACCGTACTTCACCTGGTTATCGAAGAACATGATCTGTTAAATGACCGTGTCACATTGCAACCGATCAAAGGCTACGGCAAGGCAGCTGAACACATCATCGAAATACTCACTACCAAGCTGGGTTTAACACCCGCCCATAAACCACTGCTGCTTAACGCCTTGAAACTGCAGGGCCGTAAACCTAACGACTATTCATCAAAGTTAAATATCAACCTGTATCCTGATATGCGTGCCGATATTGCTGCGAAGTATATTTACAGCCATCTGCTAAAGGCCATTAAAGATAATGAGCAAGGCACGATTGCCGATACCGATACCGAATTTTTGCATGACTTCAGAGTCGCCGTCCGAAGAACCCGCGCGGGACTTAGTCAACTTAAAGGCGTATTGCCGGATAAAATTAACGCATACTACGCAGAATTTTTTTCCTGGCTGGGGCAAAGCACAAGTTCTACCCGGGATTTGGATGTTTATCTGTTAAATTTTGATCACTACAAAAGCAGCCTGCCCACATCAATCCGCGATGACCTCAATCCGCTGTATGAGTTTCTGCTCGTCAAACAGCAAAAAGCGCAGAAGGAACTTGCAAGCAGACTGCGCACCGCCAAATACTTAGCCACAATATCCCAATGGGAACACTACCTTAAAGAACAAGCTCCGCTAAAACCGGTTGAGCACAATGCCAAACTGACTATTAAACAACTGGCCGATCGAAGGCTATGGAAAAATTATAAACGTGTTTTGCAGGAAGGCGACGCCATTACCGAACAGTCACCTTCTGAAGCATTACATGGATTAAGAAAATCCTGTAAAAAATTGCGCTACTTGATGGAATTTTTTCAAAGCCTATATCACGAACATCAAATAAACCACTTCATTAAAAACCTGAAAGGCTTACAGGAAGTTTTAGGTAACTTTCAGGATTTATCAGTTCAGGAAAGCACGCTAAAACTGTTCAGCGAAGAAATGCTAAACAACAACAGTCATGCCAACACTCTTTTAGCCATGGACGTATTGATCCAAAACCTGGATATTTTCAGATGCAACGCTCGCAAAGACTTCTCATCAAAATTTGCAACCTTCAAACACGAAGAAAGCCAATCTGAGTTTAAATCGCTGTTAGCGGTCAAAGATTAGTACAACTATCCCCAAATAACTAGGACTTGTCTTTTCCATGAAATATAGTCAGGCATACAGCTGATTGGCGTAATCCTTGACACCCTCACAGCCCTCACGGTAACGCTTTATCAGGCTATTGCGTAACCCATGATCCCTACGGCGCAATACGCCAACCAGCTATTTTTCACCTTTGCACCTTGCAGGGTTAGCGCGAATTCGCCTTATGCGTAGGCTCTATTTTTAATACACTGAGCGCTTTTTCTAATATGTGATAAACCATATTTGTTGTCGCATGGTTAACATCAAAACTGGGATTAAGTTCCGTAATCTCAAAACAGACCACTTTGGGATCTTTTAAAATAATCCCTATCAGTTCTTCAGCTTCTTTCGGCATTATTCCATTATCTACAGGGAGTCCGGTTCCCTTCGATATAGATCCTTCTAAACTATCGGTATCAAATGAAAGATAAATATCAGTACAGTCCTTCAGGTGCTTCAATATCAAAGTACCTAGAACCTTTTTTTTCATATCACGCAGTTCTTTCGTCGTAAAGTTTCGTATCCCATATTTTTCAATGAGATGAGATTCTTGTGCTTCTAAATCACGTAATGTCACATAAACGATATCCGAAGGCCTTATCTTTTCAGACAGTCCCCCAATGCGCTTAAAGCGGCCCCAAAAATCCAAAGTCATCTTATCAGGATCTCTAATAAGACACGCTACGTTGTCCATCCCCAAAGAAGCCGCTAAAGTCATCCCATGCATATTTCCCGTACATGATGTATAGGGCGTATGTAAATCAGCATGGGCATCAACCCATATAATTCCTAGTCTTGATTCGGGTTTGGCTTTTTTAATCCCGGCTATTGTTCCCGTCGCGCTACTATGATCACCTGAAATTACTATTGGCACATGTCCGGACACCAGCGATTCACATACCTCCAGGCAGACCTCCTCACAGATATAAAGCACTTTTTCAATGTTCTTTGCATACACAGAGGTAAAGCCTTCTGCAAAAGAAACAACACAGTCTCTCTTTTCTAACCTATCAGATATGCCCGATTTCGTAGCCAAGTCCAACAAGGCAGCAATGCCTTGAGCAGACCCTCTAAACCCGGCTCCACTATCGGAGCGAACTGTTATAATCACGCTCATTCCCAATCACGATAACGCCATGTCCAGGTTATTGTGTACCATTTCTTATAACTTGGGTGCCAACAAAAGCAAGGGCTGCCCGTTGATGGGCAGCCCTTTCGATTTGTGAGAAAACAATATTTCTACTTGTCTTTCTTCTTGTGGGATTTTTTCTTTTTGCCTGAATCCGCTTTAGCTTTCTTGCTTGGCGACAAGGCAATCATCGGATTTGCCGCAGAAACTGTAACCGTAGCCGTAGACTCGGCAAGTTCTTCGTCCAGAGACCTCACGGTTCCGTCGAATGAATGCTTGCTGTCGGGCTTGATTTCCTTGATCTCGGTAGGCAGGCCGATGCGGTCGAGAATTTCGATGAACGGCTCGGGATCGAGTTCCTCGACATTGACCATGGTTTTGGTATCCCATTCTCCGGTGGCGACCAGCATGGCGGCTGCGACCGGCGGCACGCCGGCGGTGTAGCTGATGCCCTGGGATTCGACTTCTTCGTAGCATTTTTTGTGATCCGAAACCTGATAGATCAGCACTTCGCGCTTTTTCCCCTCCATCAAACCCTTGACGAAGACGCCGATACAGGTATTGCCGGTATAGCCGGGTGCCAGCGTCATCGGATCGGGCAGCAGCGCCTTGACCAGCTTGAGCGGCACGACTTCCTGGCCTGTCGTCAATGTCACCGGCAGATGCGACAGAAAGCCGAGCGTGCGCAGCACCGTGAATACGTTGATGTAATGATCGCCGAAACCCATCCAGAAACGGATGCTGTTGGCATCGATATGCTTGGACAGCGAGTGCAGCTCGTCGTGGCCGTTCAGGTATACCGGCTGGTTGCCGACCACAGGAAAATCATATTCCCGCTTTACCGAATGGGTAGGAAATTCCTGCCACTGCCGGTTTATCCAGGTCCAAACCTTGACGAACTCGCGGAAATTGATTTCGGGATCGAAGTTGGTCGAAAAATAGCGGCCGTGACTGCCTGCGTTCACGTCCAGTATGTCGATGGTGTCGATCTTGTCGAAGTAACGTTTGACGGCCAGCGCGCAGTAAGCGTTGACGACGCCCGGATCGAAACCGGCGCCGAGAATGGCGGTGATGCCTTTTTCAGCACAACGTTCTTTCCGCTTCCATTCGTAATTCGCATACCAGGGCGGCTCTTCGCAGACTTTGTCGGGATCTTCGTGTATGGCGGTGTCGATATACGCCACGCCGGTTTCGATACAGGCTNNCAGCACCGACATGTTGAGGAAGGCCGAGCCTAAGTTGATCACGATTTCAGTCTTGGTGTCCTTGATCAGATTGATAGTCGCCGGAATATCCAGCGCATCGAGCTGGGCGGAATAAAGCCGACCGGTCGGATTTTTAAGATGGCCTTTTCGCAGCACGCTTTCGATGATCGCGTCACATTTTTCTTTTGTCCGTGATGCAATGCAGATGTCGCCCAGGATATCGTTGTTCATGGCCGCCTTGTGAGCCGCAACATGCGCCACGCCGCCGGCGCCGATAATCATTACGTTTTTTTTCATGTTATAAATCCCTCTTATAATAGACAGTTAATGTAATCGTTATAGTCAAAACTACGCACCAGTTCGATAGTACCATCCAGCCTTCGTACGACTATCGACGGCATCGCAACGCCGTTAAACCAGTTTTTCTTTACCATCGTNNTGCCGAACAGATCGCCCGCCAGACAGGTTCGTCCGGCGATCATCATAGGAAAAGCGCCAGGGCTGATTTTGCGCCGGATAGCTCGCGCACGTACTGGATGATTCCGAGATTTTTTTTGCAGTTGGGCTTCGTCGATAAGATAATATGGGGTACGCGTTTGCGGCATCATTGAGAACTCGCAGATTAGCGAAATAAATTGTAGAGAGAGTAAAGTCATCGGTACTGTTTGTCAATTCCGGTGGAATTTTGTAAACATTTAGGCTGATAGTTAATATGGACAATGATATTTTGATAAATCAAGCGCGGCAACTTTATGCGGTATTGCAGGTTAAACACACACTATCCATAGGAAACAAAACCCGCTTTAACCGACTTGATCACGCAGTGATATGCGCTTATTGCCGTTATCAGCGTCGGTTAAACCGCTGTGTTTTGTGTTATCAGACTCGGTTACGAGATTGTATTCGGGAATCACGGAACAAGAAGTGTGGCTGCATTGGGAGGCAAANNTGACGTTTCCCAGAAAATATAAATTAAAAACAATGTAGTGTTGGATAAAATCCAGATGTAGTAAAAATCCATCCGATTGCAAGAGCCTAAAAACAGGCTTGAGCAACGCGTATTTATCACACTTTTTAAAGGGTTTTTTCTACAAACCCTTTAATTTCATCAAACTGTCACATTTGTTAGGTAGTGTTGCTCTATGAAAATATTATTTTTATTGGATCAATAATCCATGCGATGGGGCGTTAAAAAAAACACGCCAGATCCCTGCGAAGATGTTCTCAAACAAATTCTTGCAGAGGTCGCCGTGTTACGCCAAGAAATTGAAATCAAGGCCGATTTGCGCCTGCAAAAATACCAACACAACTATCCTTCCGGCGCTTTTTCCAAAAGCGCCTGCAATCTTGCGCACTATCTTGCCATGCGGCAATTTGATCTGCGTCATTTACAGGATCGCCTGGCCCAGGCCAGTTTAACGTCGCTGGGTAGAGCCGAAGCATCGGTATTATCGACTTTGGATTCGTTGATCGATGTATTGAAGCGGGCAACAGACAAACACTATCTGCCGGATGAAAAAAGCCGTGAATACGGCTGCAATCAGGGGCAGCAGTTGCTGGATCAGCATACTATTGAATTATTTGGCCCCTTTCATGAACACGGCAGGGCGCATGTTATGGTGACCTTGTCCACTGACGCCGCTTGGGATTATACGCTGGTAAGATCATTGCTTGAAAAGGGCATGACCTGTGCCCGTATCAATTGTGCGCACGATGATCCTGCTATCTGGCAGGGCATGATAAGCAATGTCCGTCGCGCGGAAACAGAAATAAGCCGTTCTTGCCGTATTCTCATGGATCTTGCCGGGCACAAGATTCGCACCAGCCACATTGCTCTGGGACCTTCGATCCATCACCTCCGTGTCCAAAAAGATCGGACGGGTACGGTCGTAGCCCCGGGGTATCTTATATTAACAACGGACTCTGAAATCCCGCCTGTTGATAATTCAATATTCAGAGTGTCCATCCCAAAATCGCTGCATAAGAAACTTGCGCCAGGAATGTCCCTGGGGTTTATTGACAACCAAAACAAACAGCGTTATTTGAAAGTAGAAAAAGCGCTTTCCGACACGGATTGGTTGGTGAGTTGTGAAAAAACAGCTTTTCTTGTTTCAGGTTGTACCTTAACGCTGACAACGGCTCAAAAAAAAGATAAGCACAAATCAGTAGCTCAGTTTACTTTAGGGGAGTTTGCAGGCGAGCCCTTGGATATTCATATACTTAAAANNCAAGCTGGGGGCGATCGTCGAAGCAGTCACCGAGCAGGGTGCATTGTTACGCGTAACAGAGGTAAAAGCCGGTGGTGTGCGGATACAAAGTGACAAAGGCGTTAATTTTCCGGAAGCCGAGTTGAATTTGGCCCCGCTCACGCAGAAGGATTTAAGCGATCTGGCCTTTGTTTGTGTGCATGCCGATTTGGTCGGGTTCTCATTTGTAGAAACGCTGGCGGAAATTGAGCAATTGATGTCGGAACTGGCAAAACGCAATGCCTCGGAACTGCCTATTATCGCTAAAATCGAAACCAATCGCGCCGTAAAAAATCTTCCCGATATTATCTTGGGGACTATTGGCCGACATAACCTGGGCATCATGATCGCCAGAGGTGATTTAGCCGTAGAATTAGGCAGCGCCAGACTCGCTGAAATTCAGGAAGAACTCCTGTGGTTATGCGAAGCCGCTCATGTCCCCGTCATCTGGGCAACCCAGGTACTTGAATCTATCGCTAAAAAAGGTACCCGGTCCAGGCCTGAATTTACTGATGCGGCCATGGCGGTCAGGGCCGAATGTGTCATGTTGAATAAAGGCCCTTATATTCTTGATGCTATCGAAGCGCTGGTGAGCGTTATGGTGCGCATGCACGAACATCAAAGAAAAAAATTCTCCCGCTTAAGAGCCTTGCATTGGTAAGCTACTAAAACCCGCCTTCAGGACTAGACAATATCAACTAAACAATGAAAAAAGTAAAAATTGAGAAACACAAGCTGCTACTACGGCATTTAACGCTTGATGATTACAATAATATTGCGGCTTTAATGGAGCATGTTTACGGTAATTTAGGGGGGGCATGGAAACAGGATCAGTATACTTCACAAATTACGCGTTTTCCCCAAGGGCAGATTGCCATTGAAGATAACGGCAAATTAGTGGCCGCCGCCTTAAGTATGATCGTTGATTATAACCGCTTCGGCGATATGCATACCTACGCGCAAATTACCGGCGACGGTTACCTGACCCATCATGACCCGCATGGCGACACCTTATACGGCGTCGATATTTTTGTTCACCCCCAGTATCGGGGCCTGCGTTTAGGTCGGCGCTTATACGATGCGCGTAAGGAATTATGCCGCAACCTGAATTTGCGCCGGTTTATTGCGGGCGGGCGGATACCTGGCTATGCCGAATACGCCGATACCTTCACGCCGGTGCGTTATATCGAAGAAGTTAAAAACCGGGAGATTTTTGATCCGGTGCTGTCGTTTCAACTGCTCAACGGCTTCCACGTACGAAAGGTATTGACTGGCTATCTGCCTGTGGATGCTGATTCCAAGGGCTACGCCACTTTGCTGGAATGGGTTAATCTGGATTATGTCGATAAACTGCCGTCGATAGGCGCCCCCAAAAACATTATCCGTTTAGGCGTCGTGCAATGGCAGATGCGCACGTTGACCAGCGTCGAAGAGTTACTCAAGCACGCCGAATTTTTTATTGATGCGGTATCCGGTTACCAGGCCGATTTTGTGTTGTTTCCTGAATATATGAGTGCACCGCTGATGGGCTTGTTTAACGACAAAAATCCGCCCGATGCTATACGCGCTTTAGCGGGTTTTACCAGTGAAATCCGCAACGGTTTATTAGACATGGCCATGTCTTATAATATTAATATTATTGCCGGTTCCATGCCGGAGTACAGTTCTCATGAACTTTATAATGTGTCGTGGCTGCTCAGGCGTGACGGCACTTTTGAGGCCCAATACAAAATTCATGTCACCATTGATGAAGTGACTTGCTGGGGCGTTAAAGGTGGTGATGCGCTAAAAGTATTTGATACCGATTGTGGTAAAATTGCCGTGCTCATCTGTTATGATTCCGAATTTCCGGAACTTGCCCGTTTAGCGACCATGGAGGGTGCGCAGATTATTTTTGTGCCGTTCTGGACGGATACCAAAAATGCCTATCAACGGGTGCGTTATTGTTCACAAGCCCGCGCCATTGAGAATGAATGTTTTGTGGCGATTACCGGCAGCGTCGGCAATTTACCTTATGCGGAGAATATGGATATACAATATGCGCAGGCGGCTATTTTCAGCCCCAGCGATTTTTCATTCCCGCATGACGCCATACTGGCGGAAGCAACGCCGAACACCGAAATGACGTTGATCACCGATGTCAATTTGGATTTATTAAAACAAGTGCGCACGCGCGGCGCAGTCCGTAATCTCGCAAACCGACGCCTCGACCTGTACCGTCTGGAGTGGGTATAAACGGTTTGCTTTAATACACAATGTAAATCGGGCATACAGCTGCCCAACCAACAGAACTAAAAACAGTAATACTTAGGAAATTTAATGATCACTACTGATATGTTGCAACAATTTGCAAAAACTCACGGAACACCGCTGTTCGTAATCGATCACGACGAACTGCGTAGCAATTATGCAACGTTCAAAAAAAACCTGCCTCGCGTTCAGGCCTATTACGCAGTCAAGGCAAATCCCGATCCGGTTATCGTTAAAACGCTGTTCGAAGTCGGCTCCAGTTTTGACGTGTCGTCTATCGCAGAATTCGAAGCGGTGTACGAATACATAAAGGATTTGCCGGAGCAGGAGCAACATGACTGGATCTGGAATAACATCATTTATGCCAACCCGATTAAGGCGGACGAGACCTTAAGGAAACTCGACAAGTACCAACCCTTGGTCACTTTCGACAATCTTGAAGAAATTAGTAAAATCAGGGAATGCTCGCCTAATTCCAGGGTAGTGCTACGTCTTCGGGTTTCCAATGCCGGCGCTATGGTGGAGCTGTCGTCGAAATTCGGGGCAAGCCATGACGAAGCCATCGACCTTATTTTTGAAGCCGTCAATGCGGGGTTGACCGTCGCGGGTTTAAGCTTCCACGTCGGTAGCCAAACCACCAATTTTGAAAACTACATGCAGGCCA
>PMJA01000322.1:2206-7155 GCA_003158415.1 Methylobacter sp. | reverse complement strand
GGCAAAAAGAATCAACACCGAATTGGATCGACTTATTTCACCGGAAATAAAAATTATTGCCGAGCCTGGGCGTTTCATCGTTGCGACGACGGCAACGGCGGTATCGAAGATCATCGGCAAGGCCGTGCGGCACGGAAAACTATGCTATTACATTGATGACGGCGTTTACCACACGTTTTCCGGCGTCATTTTTGACCACTGCCAATATCATTTTGATGCCTTCAAAACCGGGCCGACCCAAATCTGCACGGTATTCGGGCCTACCTGCGATGGCCTGGATGTTATTTCCATGACAGAAGAACTGCCTTCCGACCTGGATCGCGGCGACCTGCTTTCCAGCAAAAACATAGGTGCATACAGCGGCGCAACCTCTACCTACTTCAACGGCTTTCCGCCCGCCACGGTGATACACGTTAACCGCTGATCTTCATCCACAACATAAAGATGTGAAGTATTCTCTTCGTATCTCCCTCGTGTAAAAATCGCCACCTATTCACAGATTAAAGGTTTTACCATCTGTGAATCTGTGGCGTTTTTTTTTTGCTAAAGCCGCCGAATAGGGTATGTTGCCTATACACGCCAACTTAAACTAAAGACCTTAGTTTATTAAGTTTAATGATGGTGTCGTCATTCCGGCTACAGTGGGTATTAAAAGAAACGTTTACAGGTTAAACTTATTCTTATTACTACCCCAATAAGCCGCCCGAACTATCAAAAGAGGAACACTATGCAAGCACAAAAAAAACATACCCTACCCAAGCTGACGTTGATTTTTTTCAGCCTGCTGCTTTCTGCCAATCATGCCATGGCGGCGACAGACCTGAGCGCGCAAGAAGGTTATGCCAGAGCGCTGGCAAAAAACCATCAGCAAGATACGGATCATTCGGCCCATGTGGCCCCTATCGATAAAAGCCAGGACTTTCATGGCGTTTTTTACGGTTTTCTCCCTTGCAAAAATTGTAACGGGATTAAAACAACGCTGTCTTTAAAACAAAATAACCTTTATCTGCTGGTCACCCAGCCCGCAAAAGAATCGTCAAAGGAGTTTTATGAAAAAGGAAAATATACTTGGAATGATGAAAACCAAACCGTTGTGTTAACACCGCGTACCGATGCCCCCGCAAGCCAATACCAAATTCAAGATGAAGGAACGCTCATTCTGCTTAACAGCGATGGCACGCCGATGACCGGCGGGCGCGCGGACAGCTATACCTTGCGCCGTAGCGATTCGGCAAAGACACGCGAAGTACATATACACTAGGTCTTACCGGTGCGTAACCGACGTTCTCAGTGTAAAAGTGACAGGGCCGTTATTGATTAATGCAACCTGCATATCCGCGCCAAACTGGCCGAATTGCACATGAGGATAGGTTGTTGCCGCAAGCTGTTGCAGATAGCCGAACAGCTGCCGGGCTTTTTCCGGTGCTGCGGCTGAAATAAAGCTGGGGCGATTGCCTTTTTGGGTATCTGCGGCTAAGGTAAATTGCGGAACCAGCAGCAAACCGCCGTTAATATCTCTCAGACTTAGATTCATGCGCTCCTGGTCATCGGCAAAAATGCGAAAGGTAAGGATGCGTTCGAGCAAACGCTGGGCATCTTTTTCGGTGTCTTCTTTTTCTACCGCAACCAGCGCCATAATACCGACATCAATCTTGCCTATATCCTGATTGTTGACAGTGACTTTGGCTGCAGTGACGCGTTGTATGATGGAGATCATCAGTATTTCGCTTCCATTTGCGCTATAAGCTTGTTTAGTTAGAGTAGCGTAATGGCAATCATTCGTCAGCGCGCATCATCAGTTCCAGCCACAGCTTGTTGTAAGCATCCGTGGAACGGCTTTTTTTGGTAAACCCGCCCAAGGGCATACGTTCCAACCCCATACGTTCTATATCGCTGGCGTAAGGAATAGCGGTCGTTAAAATCTCCGGATGATTTTTGACCAGGTTTTCCATAATATCTTTGTGCATTTTTTTGCGGCGGTCGGCCATCGAGAAAAACGGTATAAGCGCCAGATTATGCAATTTATTATCTTTAATAAATTCTTTTAGTTGCTCAAGTGTTCTCAAAGACAGCGTAGTAGGAATAATGGGGGACATTAAAATATCAGCCGCCTCAAAAACGGCTTCTGATAGTAAGGAAATATTTGGCGGACAATCCAGAAAAACAAAATCATACTCTGCCGCTAATGGTTTAAGCAGTTTTTTAAGTTGTTGGGTCGGCTTTTTCTTGGCATCCAGAACCAGATCCAGATTTCTGAATGAAAAATCCGCCGGCAACAAATCCAGGTTTTCAAAATCAGTGCCTTTAATCAGCCCGTCCAGCTCGCGTTTTCCGGCGATCAGCTCTTTACTGCCTCCTTTAATCTTGGGCTTGATACGAAAGTAATAGCTGCTGGCACCCTGCGGATCCAAATCCCAGACTAATGTGCGATAGCCTTTGTCGGCTGATATATACGCCAAATTGACCGCGCTTGAAGTTTTACCAACGCCGCCTTTGATGCTGTACAAAGCCACTATCTTCATTGTATGTTCCTGTTTTAATGGACCTGTTTTTAAAAAAAAGACAAACAAACTACTAATATTAGTAACATGAATGAAATAACTTCGGCACTTGAAACACCGATGCCGTTCGTCCTAAATCCTTTGACGAGGCTCTCCTGAGCATAGCCGAAGGGATCAGGGGAGCCTCTCCGAAGGATAAATTCGCTGATGGATCATGTTCTGCGGCATATTTTATCTTAAGTAAGACCGTAAAGCCGATTTATCCTAGAAAAAGTTCTACATGAACACAACCGCCTTATGGTTTATAATCAATGTTTTTTAAAGCTTTCATCGACTGGCGTGCCGTATAAACGCTTGGTATCGACTGTCATTGGTTAAATTACCTCATGCAAGAAATAAATCCGATTAAAAACAAAATAACCGACCTAAAAAGCCGTGGCGATGCCCTTAGGAGGTATCTTTGACTTTGATGTCAAGAATGAACGCTTAGTCGAAGTTTTACGGGAACTTGAAAATCCCAAGATTTGGGATAATCCCGAACTGGCGCAAACCTTAGGCAAAGAGCGCGGACAGCTGGAAGTCATCGTCAACACCATTAACGATCTTGAACGTGGCTTGGCAGACGCCGAAGAATTGCTGGCGATGGCGGTAGAAGAGGACGATGAAGAAACTGTAGCGACCGTAGTCGCTGACTTGGCGTATTTTGAAAAAAGAGTGGCGGATCTTGAGTTCCGCCGCATGTTTTCCGGCGAGATGGATCCCAATAATGCCTTTTTGGATATACAGTCCGGNNTCAGGCGGCACCGAAGCGCAGGATTGGGCCTCCATTATTGAGCGCATGTTTTTACGCTGGGGCGAACGTAAAGGCTTTAAAACCGAACTGATTGAAGAATCGCAAGGCGATGTCGCCGGCATCAAAAGCGCCACCATCCGCTTTGAAGGTGAATACGCCTTCGGCTGGTTGCGCACCGAAACCGGCGTCCATCGCCTGGTTAGAAAATCGCCGTTCGATTCCGGCAATCGCCGTCATACCTCGTTTGCCTCGGTATTTGTCTCGCCGGAAATCGATGACGATATCGATATAGACATCAACCCCGCCGATATACGCGTGGATGTTTATCGCGCCAGCGGTGCGGGCGGTCAGCACATAAACAAAACTGAATCCGCCGTGCGCATGACCCATAACCCGACCGGCATCGTCGTGCAATGCCAAAGTGACCGCTCGCAGCATAAAAACCGCNNCGTTCTTATGTGCTGGATCAATCGCGCATCAAGGATTTGCGCACCGGTGTCGAAACCGGCAACACCCAAGCCGTGCTGGACGGCGATCTGGATCAGTTTATTGAGGCGAGTTTGAAGAGCGGGTTGTAGAGCCATTAAATTAAACTGGGCTGTTGTTAATAAGTGGTCTGAAGAGTCTCGTTATGAACATACTATTGAAAAACAAGATGCTCACGACCTTTTTAATGCAATTACCGACGATGAATCAGGAATACTGCTGTGGCTAAAGAAATATTTATAACGCAATGGTTTTCTAACGAAATGCTTTTAGCGGGTGAAACCTTAATAAAACGATTAGATGAATCTAATGGAAAAGTAGCGGCTGCTTTTTGGGTATTGGATGCCGAAGCAAAAATATGGGAACTGACGATAGTCTCACCACTTATTGAAATCGAGGGGCCTAGAAACTACTACAAACGGATTAACAATATTAATGAATCTGCTAAGCCTGAGGAAACGGTGATTTCTTTGCATGATATTCGTTTATCCAATACCAATAATCGCATCGTTAAGGCGATAAAACGCAGTGTGTTGGGAAACAACGCTATACTTGGAAACAATAGGCTGGGCAGGAATACGTTAGGCGGGGTTTATATTGAAGATATGTACCTTTATCGAATGGACTGGACGTTACTTGAAGAGAATACTTCCAACACAACAACGGAGGATAGAGTCCTTCGGCCGACATTAAAGAATGCCAGATAAAACTATCACTAAAGTCGTTAACATTAAAACCGAAAAATACGACGTTTATATCGGCAGAGGTTCAGCCTGGGGAAACCCTTATGCCATAGGCATTGATGGCGACAGGGACGAAGTCATCAGAAAATATCAATATGATTTTGAGCGCGGTTATCTCAAAAGCAGTAAAGAACAATTGCTGGCATTACGCGGTAAAGCTTTAGGTTGTCATTGCAAACCGGCGGCTTGTCATGGTGATGTTTTAGTTGATTACTTAAATTCACTTGATGATGGCAAATAAGATCAGTACCTAAAGAATAAATTTTCAGGAAGAAAACAAAAACTGAGCATAGATTACTGATTTTCTAATGCAGATCACCTTATTTATAATTTACTTTTAAAACCCATGTCAGAAATCCAACAAGACGAACAAGAACAAATCAAACAACGCCGCAGCAAATTGAATGAGTTGCGGGAAAACGGCGG
>PMJA01000322.1:0-2198 GCA_003158415.1 Methylobacter sp. | reverse complement strand
CAGCTTTATGTGACCCGCGACACCTTGCCGGAAGGCTTTTATAACGAGCAGTTCAAAAAGTGGGATATAGGCGACATTATCGGCGCGGAAGGCGTGTTGTTTGTCACCCAAACCGGCGAGCTGAGCGTTAAGGTCGACGATATACGCTTGCTCACCAAAGCCTTGCGGCCTTTGCCTGAAAAATTTCACGGCATAGCCGATCAGGAAATCAAATACCGGCAGCGTTACCTGGATTTGATTATGAGCGAGCAATCGCGCAATACTTTTTTAATACGCTCAAAAATCGTCGCTTATATACGCCAGTTCTTGATTGAACGCCAATTTTTGGAAGTTGAAACGCCGATGATGCAGGTGATTCCTGGGGGAGCGACGGCGCGCCCTTTTACCACGTTTCATAACGCGCTGGATATGGAGATGTTTTTGCGCATAGCGCCTGAGCTGTATTTGAAACGGCTGGTGGTCGGGGGGTTTGAGCGGGTCTTTGAAATCAACCGTAACTTTCGCAACGAAGGCTTATCGACGCGACATAATCCTGAATTTACCATGCTGGAGTTTTATCAGGCTTACGCGGAATATCACGATTTAATGGATTTAACCGAGGCGATGCTGCGCGGCATTGCCCTAGAAGTGATGGGGCAAACAGAGGTTACTTATCAAGGCGAACAATACGATTTCGGCAAGCCGTTTGACCGCATGACGGTAGTGGAATCTATCCTGCACTTTAATCCTACACTGACTGCCGCTGATCTTGAAACCCGTGAAGCGGCCGGTAAGGTTGCAGAAAGCCTGCATATCCCGGTTAAAGACGGTTACGGACTGGGTAAGGTACAAATCGAGATTTTTGAAAAAACCGTGGAAAGCCGCTTGATGAATCCTACCTTTATTACCGCTTATCCGGTTGAAGTGTCGCCATTGGCGCGGCGTAATGACAACAACCCGCATGTGACGGATCGTTTTGAGTTCTTTGTCGGCGGACGGGAAATCGCCAACGGCTTTACCGAGCTGAATGACGCCGAAGACCAAGCGGCGCGCTTTCAAAAACAGGTGGAAGAAAAAGAAGCCGGCGATGATGAAGCCATGCACTTTGATGCGGATTATATCGTTGCCCTGGAACACGGTATGCCGCCCACAGCAGGGGAGGGCATAGGCATCGACCGTTTGGTGATGTTGTTTACCGACGCGCCGTCTATACGCGATGTGTTGCTGTTCCCGCACATGCGACCTAAGAGCTAATTTGACCGCCACAGATTCACAGATTCAGCTTTGTATAATCTGTGAATCTGTGGCGACTTTATCAAAACGTATCCTTGCGTTTACGCAACTCTGTAAATACCTGTACAGGCGATTGATGTTCCAGGCCTAATGTTTTTTGTATACTGAGGCTATCGGTTCTAAAGAACGGATTAGTGGCACTTTCCTGGGCTATAGTCGAAGGGACAGTGGATTGGTTTTTTGCTCTAAGCTGCTGCACATCAATCATTTTTTGTTGCAACTGACCATTATCCGGCTCGATGCTTAACGCAAACCGACCATTCGCTTGCGTGTATTCATGAGTACAGTAAACCCGGGTAGCTGGTGGCAAGGCCTGCAATTTCTGTAGCGACTGGTACATCTGTTCCGGCGTGCCCTCGAACAAGCGGCCGCAGCCCATGACAAACAAGGTATCCCCGCAAAACAGCGCATCCTCGTTTGCAAAATAATAAACAATATGTCCGCTGGTATGGCCCGGCGTAGCAATAATTTTAGCTGTGTGTGAACCCAGCGAGATGACATCGCCGTCGCCAACGCCAACATCAATGCCCGGAATTCGATCACTATCCGAGCGGGCGGCAATAATTTTGCAGCCGGTTTCTTGTTTCAGTTCCAGATTGCCGCCGACATGATCCCAGTGATGATGGGTATTGAAAATATAAGTGAGTCGCCAGCCTTTTTTATCCAGAACCTCCAAAACCGGTGGTGCAAGCGCAGGGTCTATAGCTGCGGTTTCTTTTGATACCGGGTCGTGAATCAGATAGATGTAATTATCGGTTAAAACCGGGATTTGTAGGATGGTCAACATGTCGTATAGTCCTCAAAACGTCTGATGAATTAAAGGAGTCTATTGCATGCTTAATCAGGATAGCCCCCGTTTTCTATTTAACCAGACTCAGCAATACCCCGGCCGCTACCGCTGAACCGATCACGCCCGCAACATTAGG
>PMJA01000216.1:2118-11049 GCA_003158415.1 Methylobacter sp. | reverse complement strand
CAATACGCCTATTGCACTCTACGAATTACACCTTAACGTGCTAGAATTTTCAGATGGCCTTTGAAATAATTGTATAGTTCTCACACTCCGGAGGCTGTGAAAGTATTCCGAAAAACTCACAAAGCGGCGTTTTTTATTTTTTGTAACCATTTGTTTTAATTATAGACTTGAGTGAAAAACATGTTTTTTTCATTCCGATGAACAAGCTTACGTTAATTCTTTCANNCGTTGCGTGACGCTGGAGCGTCACTGACGGCATTCCCACGCCGGAGCGTGGGAACGATGTAATTGAATAATGAGGATTTTTTATGCTAACTATCGAACTTGAACCCGACACGCAACAACTATTGGACGCAATAGCACAAAAAGAACACAGATCACCGAATGAAATTATTAAGCAATTAATTAATACCTATATTAAAGGAAATCAAGAATCTGAATTATTAGTAGATATTATTAAAGAACTGCCGGAATTTCCAAGTTTTGCAGATAAAGACCCGTTAGAGCTACAAAGAGAAATGCGTGATGAATGGGATTAAGTATTTATTGGATACCAATATAACCATTGGTTTTTTGAAACGTAGCGACATTATTTTAGATTTATTTCAATCAAAGAAAATAAAGCTATCTGAATGCGCCTACAGCTCAATCACTAAAATGGAGTTATTAAGTTATTCAATCCTAACGATGTCTGAAAAAGAAGCCATTATCTCTTTATTGACGCGCATGGTGTATTTAGCCATTACACCTGAAATAGAAAATGAAACCATTGAGTTTAGAAGTCGCTATAAAACTAAAGTTGCCTGATTCAATTATTGCCGCTACTGCAAAACATTATCAGCTTGAATTATTGACATTGGATAAGAAATTAGCGGCGAAGTTATAAGTGAGTGGCGAAAAGTTCAGCTAAAAGAGGTGCTGAAACATAGAAAAGGGAGCATTAAAATTGACGATGACACGGAATATAAACTGTGTAGAACTCAAGTACGCCGTCGCGGCGTATTGCTCAGGGGAAATCGATTACGAATTGCATTTTACGCGTTAGGATACGAATATTTTTTTAAACGTTAATTCCGGAGCGATGCTTTCTATCCAATACGTTTTAATCAGGGCTGATGGAAGTCTACTATCTTGCATATAGCTAATAGACTTGATAGCCTCTGTATAAGAACTGCATGGGATAGGGCCGCCAATAACCCCATCCTGGCCTTGCCATTTAATAACCACTGGAATATTAAGATCGCTCACTTGTTACCCTAAATATTTATAGTCAGGTAGACCCTACGCCGGATGGTGTATGTTACCCCATCCGCAAGGTTTCTCGTAGGGTTCAAAGATAACAGCAGCATCAAAACGTTCGGGGCGGGGCGACAAACCCCGTCCCGCGTGGGTGTATTTCCAAGATCCTGCTTAAGCTTAAGCAGGATCTTGATGTATCGGTGAGCGTCTGATTGTGCACTTTTAAATTTATAGCTTGTTAAATAACCTATAAGCAAATATAATGCCGCGTTCATACAAAATGCGAATGTGGCGGAACTGGTAGACGCGCTGGATTTAGGTTCCAGTAGGTTATCCTGTGAGAGTTCGAGTCTCTCCATTCGCACCACCCAATTCAATAAGATAAAGCGAATCATCGCTTTGTTTTCAGTTCTTTTAAGCCGTCTAACGGTATTCATAAAAATTCTTCTATAAATTATGCGAGGTAAAGAAATGCAAGTTTCTGTCGAAAAGACATCAGAATTAAGCAGAAAAATGACTGTTAGTGTGCCTGAAGCCGTGGTTCAGGAGAAAATGGCGGAACGTTTAAAGTCATTGGCGCGCGAAGTTAAAGTTGATGGTTTTCGTCCCGGCAAAGTGCCTAGCCATGTCGTTAAAAAGCTGTATGGCGACAAAATTCGCAACGAAATTGCCACCGATTTGATTAATGCCACTTTTTATGATGCCTTGAAAGACCAGGACTTAAATCCTGTCGGGCATCCGCATTTTCAGCCACTGGACGAATCCGAAGGCTTTAAATACACGGTCGTGTTTGAAGTTTATCCTGACATTTCGCTGGACGGCGCTGCCGGACTGGAAGTGGTGCGTCCGGTTGCTGCCGTCAGCGACAGCGATGTTGACGACATGATCGAGAAATTAAGAGTTCAAAAACAAACCTGGCACATCATTGACCGCCCTGCCCAGGAACATGATCGCGTGACCATCAGTTTTTCAGGCACTTCCGAAGACGTGAACTTCACCGATGGACGGGTGGAAAACTTTGAGGTTATTTGCGGCGAAAAGAAAATGATTCCCGGCTTCGAAGACCATTTGATCGGCCTTGAAACCGACGCCAATAAAATCTTCTCCGTCACTTTTCCAGACGATTACGGCAATGCCGCATTGGCAGGTAAAGCCGCCGAGTTTAACGTCGATGTGATTAAAGTTGAAGAACCGGCATTACCCGAAATCGATGCAGAGTTCATTAAAGCCTACGGTATTGAAGGCGATTCTGTCGAATCTTTCCGTGACGATGTTAAAAACAACATGGAAAGAGAGCTGGAACAGGCCTTACGCGCCAAGCTGAAAAATGCGGTGATGGACGCTTTATATGAAAAAATTCCGTTGACTGCGCCTAATGCGCTGGTCGATCTTGAAGTCGAAAACCTGCTGAAGCCCTATATCGAAACCGCTAAAAGACAGAACATGAAGCTGGAAGATCTCAAGTTGCCTAGAGATGTATTTGAAGAACAAGCGAAGCGTCGCGTGGCTTTAGGTTTGATCTTATCCGAAATCGTCCATGAAAATAAAATGACCGTCGATAATGACAAGGTACGCTCCACTATTGAAGACATGGCGAAAAGCTATGAGCGCCCTGAAGACGTAGTAAGCTGGTACTATTCGGATGAAAAACGCCTGGGAGATGTGCAGCAAATGGTTTTAGAAGATCAAACGATAGAATGGCTGGTTGCACAAGCAAAAGTAACCGACGAGACCGTCAAATTTAGTGATGTAATGGACAGACGTTAAGGATTTCCAATGTATAAACAACATGTAATGAATCAGGCAAGAGCTTTGGAAGCAGCGGGTGGATTAGTCCCCATCGTTATCGAGCAAACAGCTAGAGGCGAACGCTCTTTCGATATTTACTCAAGGCTTTTAAAAGAGCGCGTCATTTTTTTAGTGGGTCAGGTTGAAGATTACATGGCCAATCTGGTGGTTGCCCAGTTGCTTTTTCTGGAATCGGAAAACCCGGACAAAGACATCCACTTATATATCAATTCTCCAGGCGGGTCGGTAACGGCAGGCATGTCTATCTATGACACCATGCAGTTTATCAAACCGGATGTAAGCACGCTCTGCATAGGACAAGCGGCCAGTATGGGCGCGTTGCTGTTAACGGGCGGCGCTAAAGACAAACGTTATTGTTTGCCGCATTCAAGAATGATGATCCATCAGCCGTTAGGCGGCTTTCAGGGTCAGGCTTCCGATTTTGACATTCATGCCAAAGAAATTTTGTCTATCCGTGACAAACTGAACAAAATCCTGTCTTTCCATACCGGTCAGCCTCTGGAAAAAGTTCAGCTAGATACTGACAGGGACAATTTCTTAAGCGCCGAAGATGCGGTGGCCTATGGCCTGATCGATAAAGTATTAACGAATAGATCCATAGCTTCCGACTTATAAAGGTTGGTATTCTTTTGGAATTTCGATATGCTAGACTTCATCGAAAATTAAAACATCAACGCGATGTTTGCAGAGGGCTGATTAATGAGTAACGATAAAAATAGCAAAGATGACGATAAACTGCTTTATTGTTCTTTTTGCGGCAAAAGCCAGCATGAAGTAAGAAAACTGATTGCCGGCCCTTCGGTTTATGTGTGCGATGAATGCGTGGAACTTTGTAACGACATCATCAAAGACGAATTGCAGGATGACGAGTCTTCTTCTTTTGGCGGCAATGACCTGCCTAAACCCAAACAGATAAAAGAAGAGTTGGATGGTTATGTGATCGGCCAGGAGCGGGCCAAAAAGATTTTAGCAGTCGCTGTTTATAACCACTATAAGCGTTTGCGCAGTAAGTCGAAAAAAGACACCGTTGAACTGGCCAAAAGCAATATCTTATTGATAGGTCCCACAGGGTCAGGCAAGACCTTGCTGGCCGAAACCTTGGCGCGTTTACTGGATGTGCCGTTTACCATTGCCGACGCCACTACGCTAACAGAAGCGGGTTATGTCGGCGAAGACGTAGAAAACATTATTCAGAAAATTCTGCAAAAATGTGATTACGATGTGGAAAAGGCGGAAACCGGCATTGTTTACATCGACGAAATCGACAAAATTTCCAGAAAATCCGACAATCCATCCATCACGCGTGACGTTTCAGGCGAAGGCGTTCAGCAGGCTTTGCTGAAGCTGATTGAAGGCACTATCGCGTCGGTGCCACCCCAAGGCGGTCGCAAACATCCGCAAGGCGAGTTTTTACAAGTTAATACCGCCAATATCCTGTTTATAGTGGGTGGCGCTTTTGCTGGTTTGGATAAGGTGATCAAGTCTCGCTCCGAAAAAGGCGGCATCGGCTTTTCAGCCGAGGTAAAAACCAAGGACGAATCCAAAAACATCGGTCAACTGTTTGCGGAAGTCGAATCTGAAGATTTGATCAAATACGGTTTGATTCCTGAGTTTGTCGGCCGCTTGCCCATTATAGCGACGCTGGAAGAACTGGATGAGCAGGCTTTGGTGAAAATATTAACCGAGCCAAAAAATGCGCTCATCAAACAGTATAAGCATTTGTTCGAAATGGAAGGTGCCGAACTGGAGTTTCGCGACGAGTCTTTAGGCGCCATCGCCCGCAAGGCCATGGAAAGAAAAACCGGCGCCCGGGGATTAAGAACCATTGTTGAAAATGTCTTGCTGAACACCATGTATGAATTGCCGTCAGCCGACAATATTTGCAAAGTGGTCGTCGATGATAATGTCATTTTAGGCAAGTCCGAGCCGCTTTTGGTTTATGAAACCGAAAAGAAAAAGGCCGCTGCCGAATCTTAGGCCCGCAATTCGTCCACCACCTTAAGACTATGCAGATAACATCCCTTAGAGGGATGTTATCTGCATAGTGTCCCAATTTAAATTGAAAGCCGGTTTATCTAATTCACCGCCAACATATTTTCCAGCGCCTTTTTAGCCAGTATGGCGTCCTCAACAGGCACAGCAATCTGGTTAATAACATGTCCCGCCGCCAGATTTTCCAATACCCAGGCTAAATGCTGCGGGTCGGTTCTGAACATGGTTGAACACATGCACAACGTCGGCGACATAAAATGCACGTTCTTGCCCTGCGCTTTGCATTCGTCGTGCAAACGATTGACCAGGTTTAATTCGGTGGCCACCAGCCAGCGGGTGTTAGGTTCGGCTGCGTGCACGGTCTTTAAAATATATTCGGTGGAACCCACATAATCGGCTTTCTGGCACACTTCAAAACAGGCTTCGGGGTGTGAAATCACTTTCGTTTCCGGGAAACGTTCCAAGAAGTTATCAATCTGTTCAGGCTTAAAGACTTGATGCACGGAACAATAGCCGTTCCAGAGTATGATTTTGGCATTGCGGATTTGCTCTTCCGTCAGTCCGCCCATCGGTTTATTAAAATCCCAGGTCACCATCTCTTCCAGCGGTATGCCCATGCGATAGCCGGTATTGCGCCCTAAATGCTGGTCGGGGAAAAACAGGACTTTTTCGCGCTGGGCAAAGCTCCATTCCAGTATCTTCTGGGCATTGGATGAGGTGCAGACGATGCCGTCATGGCGGCCGCAAAACGCTTTCAAGTCAGCGGCGGAATTGATGTAGGTCACCGGCGTTACGTCGTTGTCCACATCGATAATTTCCGCCAACTCCTGCCAGCATTTTTGCACTTTAAGCAAATTGGCCATATCCGCCATCGAACAACCCGCCGCCAAATCGGGCAAGATGGCGATTTGTTCCGGGCGGGACAATATGTCAGCGACTTCCGCCATAAAATGCACGCCGCAAAACACGATGTATTCGGCGTCCGATTGTGCTGCATCCCTGGATAGCTTTAAGGAATCACCGGAAAAATCCGCATGTTTAAACACTTCGTCGCGCTGGTAATGGTGTCCCAACACCACGCAACGACTGCCCAACTTGGCTTTGGCGGCAATGATGCGGGCGTCGCATTCTTCGTCATCGAGCAGGGCATAATCTTGAATAGGAAATGTCATTTTTTAAGGCTCATGGTAAAAGGTATCAATCTAATAATGCGGCGGCACTTTGATTTAATAGTGCGGTGGCACTNNGGCACTTCGTCTGTGCTCTCGCCGCTACCGCCTTCCGTAGACAAGCTTTTAATACGCTCGTTAAGCAAGCGGCAAGTGGCTTCCAGGCGGTCTATCTGTTGCTGTTGATTGCCGACTATTTTATTCAATGCCTGCAACAAGTCTTCCTGGTAAGCAGTTTTTATTTCCAGCTCTATTATCCGGTCAGCATTCATTCAGATCACTTTTGAAAATTGTTGATGTTGTTTTTGCGCCAGGTATTTATCGAAGACCATGCAGATATTGCGTATCAACAAGCGACCTGCGGGTAATACCTGTATGCCCTCGGCTGATACGGACAACAAACCGTCGACCTGCATGGGCGATAATGCTTCCAGTTCCTTGGCGAAGTAATCGGCAAAGTTAATGGAAAACGCCTGTTCGATGTCCACAAAAGTCAGGTCAAAGTGGCAGATCAACTGGGTAATCACGGCGCGGCGCAATTTATCATCATCATCCAGCTCCACGCCTTTAAATACCGGTAATTTATTTTGACGGATGAGACTGTCGTACTCGTCCAACTCTTTTACATTTTGGATATAGGCGTCCCCTACCCGGCCTATGGATGTAATCCCTAAGCCGATCAGGTCACAATCCGAATGCGTGGAATAACCCTGGAAATTTCGATACAGCTTGCCTTCCCGTTGCGCAACCGCCAGCTCGTCATCCGGCTTGGCGAAATGATCCATGCCGATATAAACATAACCTGCCGCAATCAGCTTTTGCCCCACCATCTGTAAAATATCCAGTTTGACATCCGCGCTGGGCATATCGGCATCGTTAATCTGCCGCTGGGTTTTAAAGCGGTTTGGCATGTGCGCGTAATTGAAGATCGAGAAGCGATCAGGCGCCACCGCCAGTATTTTATCCAACGTAAGGGCGAAACTGTCCACCGTTTGCAGCGGCAAGCCGTAGATCAAGTCGATATTGGTGGATTTAAAACCTTCGGCGCGCGCGGCTTCCAATACACCAAAGGTTTGTTCCTCACTTTGTATGCGATTGACGGCTTTTTGCACGGCCGGGTCGAAATCCTGCAAGCCTAGGCTGATCCGGTTAAAACCCAGTTCGCGCAACTGCCGGATGGTCTGGGAATGGGTTTCCCTGGGATCGACCTCTATCGAGTATTCGCCACTATCGTCATCTTTCAAGGAAAAATGCTCGCGAGTCACGTCCATCAATTGTTTCATTTGCTCGTAGCTTAAAAACGTCGGTGTGCCGCCGCCCCAGTGCAGTTGATTCACCACCCGGTTGGAGTCGAACAAGTCGCCCTGCATTGCAATTTCCTTGCACAGGTTGGCAAGATAAGGTTCGGCGTGCTTGCGGTTTTTGGTGACGATTTTATTGCAGGCGCAATAAAAACACACCGTGTCGCAAAAAGGGATATGAAAATACAGCGATAACGGCCCGCCCGCCGCATTGGATTTGGCTATCTGGCGGCGATAATCGGCATCACCGAAACCAGCGTGCAATTCCAATGCCGTAGGATACGACGTATAACGCGGCCCGGCCCGATCATAGCGATTGATCAGGGCTAGGTCGAACTTGATTGATTGATCCATCATTTGACTGTTCCGTTGATGATTATCGTATGGCTGTTTTTATCGGTTAACGCGACCTGGTCTATGGAACCTATCATATCGCCAGACTGCGACATGGCGTTGCCGGACTTGGAGATGCGGGCCAGCAATTTAACCTCGGCAAAATTGGACAATTTCATGTTGGGCATCATCGCCATCGTATCATCCAGGCTGACGGTTAACGGCAAATCGGAGACTTGTTTACGGACGATGGCTAACGGCATCTTGGGGCCGGATAAGGCTTGCGCATAAACAAAAACCGTGTCGCCGGGGGTGGCCGATTTTTGCAACTCAGGAGCCAAACTGACCTGCACTGTAATAGCGGCACCCGGAACATTAGCGGTCGGCGCGGCGTCCGGCTGGGCGGCAGCTTGTGGCGCGGCGCTTTCGACTTTAGCCAGCAAGCCTTGTATTTCCTGCTGGGACTCCGATCCCGGCGGCAATAACGCTTCCAGCTTTTTCCATAACGTTATCGCAGTGGCCGTATCGCCTTGTTGGGCTTTCGCCATGCCGCCCAGCCATAAGGCGTTCATATTGTCAGGTTCCAAAGCCAGGGCTTTAAATACCAATTCAGCCGGTTTTCCCGTCAGATTTTTATCATTGACAAAAGCAAGCGCATCCGCATAAAGCAACATGATTTCGGCTTGATCGCCTAACAGTTGATAGGCATGGGCAAAGGCATCAACGGCTTTCCCGTGTTGTTCCAACACTTTATAGGAGCGACCCAGCATTAGCCAACCTTGGGCATCGTCAGGATTGGCTTTCATCTTCTCGGCCAAACCCTCAACCATTTTATTGACTTCCGCCTGCTTGAGCGTATCCGGGTCTACCGCCATTTCGGCGCTGTGGCTGACGGCTGGATAATTGCCCAGCGTAAAATAAAGCCATCCCGCCAGTACAGGCACGGCTACAACCAGCACGTAAATCACCCATCTGCCCTGGCTGGATGCCAAGCTTACGTTACTTTTTATGTCCAGGTCATCGCTCAATGCCTGCTCCAGATCCGCCAACTGTTCATCATATTGCGCCTGACTGAGTCCGCCTAAGCG
>PMJA01000216.1:0-2072 GCA_003158415.1 Methylobacter sp. | reverse complement strand
GATCACCTTTTTCTAACAAACTGCGGATTTTTTTCTGCTTTGCACCATCGGTTGCCAGCGCATCGAATTGAACAAGCGCGGCGGCTTTTTTACGCCTGATAACAAAAAACACCGTGATCAAACCCATTAATAAAAAAACGACCGGGGCTATCCACAATAGACTGGTTTTTCCCTCGAAGGGCGGTTTATATAAGACAAAATCGCCGTAGCGGTCAGTCATAAAACGGATGATTTCCTGCTCGGATTTGCCTTGTTGCAGCATTTCTGAAACTTGCCGCCGCAAATCCGCAGCCAGATCGGCATTGGAATCGGCGATGGTTTGGTTTTGGCAGACCAGACAACGTAACTCCTTGGTCAAGGTTTCGTAGCTTTCCTGCTGTTTGGGATCGGATAATTGACGCGTGTCGACCGCATAACTGCTACTCGACATCATCAACAAAAAAATAAACAATAAAGGCTTCATTAAGGCTCGGCTTGTAGTTTGGCAATCAGAGGAAGGAATATTTTTTGCACATCTTCGGCAGCAACCGGGCCGGTATGTTTGTAACGTATCAGCCCTTTTTTATCGATGACAAAGGTTTCCGGAACGCCGTAAACGCCGTAGTCTATGCCGATACGACCATCCTGATCCATAATGCTGACGTTATAGGGATTACCCAGAGTCTTCAGCCAGTTTTTGGCGTCATCCGGCTCGTCCTTATAATTCAAGCCGACAATCACCACCGCCTGTTGTTTGGCAAACTGGTTCAATACCGGATGCTCGGCACGGCACGACACGCACCACGAAGCCCAGACATTAAACAGCCAAACCTGGCCTTTTAAATCGGCGGGCGTTAATTTCTCTTCCGGCGCGTTAAGATTGGGCGCGGAAAATTCCGGCGCGGGTTTATTAATAAACGGCGACGGAATCTCATTGGGATTAAGGTTTAAACCCAAGCCCAAAAATACCGCCATGACGATGAATAATAGTAAGGGGATTATGTATTTAAGCATTGTGTTGGTTTTTTTAATAGAGTGTCGTTGCTCATTTTATTTAATTGAATTTCAGCAAGATATATTTTTGTAACCTAGTAAAATCAACCAAAATGCTGCTTACGCGCATTAATGAAACTTTTATTGTCTTGAAGTTCCTGTATTAAAAACCGCGTTAATGCACCATTGTCGTTTTGTAATTCGCTGACGATTTGATAAAGCTGAGTAATCGTGTCTTCGCGTAACCGTCTAAGCCTTAAACAATCAAGGTTTAGAACATTCAAGGTGTGCTTTGCCTTATCAATATCGGGAGAACTCAGACTTGGATGCGGCATAACGCCGCCGTCTAATTCAAAACTGAAATAACGCTCGCAATTCGAGTCGGTAGGTTTGATAAACCGCGTCTCATCAAAGTTATTAGTTTTTTTTAATTCGGCATGTCCGCAACTAACAGGAACAGGGTCTTTCTCATCTGCTTTTATCTCACCGCCTGTAGCAAAACAGGACAATACCAGATTATTATAATCGAAGGTTAATGTCGGATGCTTTTCTTTGGGCAAAACATGGTCAACGTGAGAACCTATATTCGGTTTATCGGTATTTTCTAAGGCTATTTCACAATAAACGCACAAGCCATTTTGACGCGCATGTAACGCCGCTTTGAGTTGTTTTCTACTTACAGTTCTTTTGGTGAATTGTTGCCATGCTTGAGTTGGATTTTCAGGGATCGGTTGTTTTGTTTTACAAGATTGCAACCGAGAAGGAATATCAGAACTTACCGGCACATATTTCACGCTATCCCTCGCTTGGCTTTCCATTTTCTGATAACCATGTCGGCTAATTTCAATTTGCTGTATTCACTGCCGAAGGCCTTTTCAAGTGTTTGCCGCCATTGCGTAACTTCTGGAGAATCAATATCACCGTGATTGATTCGTTTTAAATAATCTTGTAGTAAATCCGTTTCGTCAGTATGAGGTCTGGAGCTGGTGTGCATAAGGTCTTCCAATACAACCTTGCTTTCTTCACCGTAGGTGTTGATAGCTGGAGTCAACACTTTGCCATCGGCGCTCAACAAACGAATACATTCGGGCTTAACCGTC
>PMJA01000210.1 GCA_003158415.1 Methylobacter sp. | reverse complement strand
CGAACTTCATTCTGCCATATTCATCGCCATAAAGCGGCCAGTCGTGACCGGCAGAAATTGGCCGACTGCTACCGGTCGCGGTAGTCAACTAACGAACCAATCACGCAGAGGTAATCCCTAGTTGTCCGTTTTATTTGGGTAACTTTGCCACGCCCGTGGCTAGCTAAAACAGTGGTTGACCTATATATTTAGAAAATTTTAAGAAACTATTAATAAAACACTTTTAAGATTGAATCTGTTCGCATGAAGCTGTCGCGAATCAATGGGCTAATAAAAGCTTAATTCGAAATAATTTATTAATACATCATATTGCAGGATCAATATCATGAATCGGAACCACTTTTTTAACAAGGCGTTAAATCTGACTCATCAAAAAGTCTTGATGGATAAGGTATTCAGCAAATTCCTATGAAACTTTAGAGCCTTTTGTTGATTAGCCCCCATAATTGCTTCTACATCGATCTGCGTCAAGCGCTTAGCCATTAAAACACCACACCATCACAAACAACGACCTTCCTTTTCTTCTTCAGCTTAACAACTTTAGTGTCAAAATTAGCCATAATGTCGTCAAATTGATTTTTCAGAAAAGATTTA
This sequence comes from Methylobacter sp., assembly GCA_003158415.1. Classification (GTDB taxonomy): domain Bacteria; phylum Pseudomonadota; class Gammaproteobacteria; order Methylococcales; family Methylomonadaceae; genus Methylobacter_C. The sequence goes on along the minus strand of PMJA01000210.1, from coordinate 2,553 downwards.
AGTAAGGCTTTTTCACTCTCCGCACACAGTAAAATGGCAGACGCCTCTTGCTCATAACGGCGGCAATCAGCAACAATTGATTTAAAGTGAATCTCTTTCATTACCGATGGATCTGAAGCAATGATCGTCATACAGGGATCTAATTCGTCTCCCGATACATCAACAAAATAAACAGCTTTATGCTGCTCATTAAAACATTGATCGACTAGATAATCATGCCTGGAACGCTGGTAATCCCATAGCCTTGTTTCTAGCTCATCAAGCTGCGCTTCCAGCCCATTAGCATCCCGCCGCATATCCCACAAACTCCCACCTTTTTCCTTTTTTCCGTGATTTTTTCCTTCAACAAAATCATAAGGAATCAGCTCATTGATATAATCGTGCTCAACCTCGCTCAATGCATTACAAAGAAAGCCCGCTTCAGTTAGCAGGGTGACGTAATAAAATTTATCATCAATCAACATACGTGCCCATCGGGGATATGTCCTACCTTTATAGGGCCTTATGGTGTAACCTTCTTGGACACCCGCGTTACTCGATTCTTGAAATTCGTGATCATCAAAATCATAGTCGTACCAGGTCTCAAAATCTAACGCACCTTTGCTACCCATTTCATTTAGAAAGAAACAATTATCACCCATTCCGGCTAACGGAAGTATGGCTTGATTGAATAAAAATGTTTGTTCTGGCGTGCATTGATCTTCAGCATCATCATTTTTTAATGTAATGCCGAACAATGTTTTGTATAGATGACCTTTAATTATTTTGTATTCAGCCTCCGGAATATCTTGCCCGTATTTTTCTTGACGCGCCTTATCCCATGAAAAATAATCGGAGTTTGCTTTGATGATGGCTTGTCTTAGTTCAGGTCTCATTGGGTTTCTCGGATATATTGTTAATATTATCTCTCTAGATGACTTTTGCTGCTGCATAAAGGCCAGCATGTCCTGCATGTTCTCGCGATCCAGCTCTATCCGTTGGCCGCGAAAATGGATCAACGGCGCCTTGGCATCCACCAATTGCTGCCATTCTTCAGGGGTCAGCGTTTCATCGCCGATGGCCAGCTCGTAATGATAGTCTGTCAGAGTTTCCATGGAAAAATAGGCTTGCGCGCTGGCTGAAGCAGTCTTCGTTTTACCCCCCGAACGCAAACGAACTTTCGCCCGGCGGCGGCCTTTGGGGGTCAACCACGCCGGAATAATGATTTTAAAACCGGCATCTTCCAATTAACAGATTACAAAGCAGCCGCATGGGAGCTATTTTATATTTTTGTTGCAGCTTAGCTCTCAGCGAACAGGCGTGGAAACAGCAGTTCGACGGCATCGCTCGGAAACCGCAGCGAAACCGGCCCTTTGGGCGTCTCTGATCCCAAAATGCCTTGNNTATGAAAGGCCTGCGGTTTTAAGGGCTGACGTTCGACATAAAGCTTCAGACGACCCGCGAGATGATCGAATTCAAACAGGTTGCCCATAAAGATCACCTGATCGAGGCAGACCTCCAAGAACCAGGTGATGAACGCTACCAGCGCCTTCTGGGACAGATTGCCACGCCCGTCCAGATCCCCTTGTCTTGGCATATCGGCATAATCCATCATCTGTTTGTATTCCTGTCGGCTCGTGAGGCCGCGTGCAAGGCCGCGTGAGACCGACCAAAGCCCCGAAGCGCCAATGCCAGCGGACAGGCCCATGGCATGGCTCATCAAGCGGCTGACGCGACCATTGCCATCAGGAAATGGGTGGATGTAGTTCAGGCGGTGATCGGCTGTTGCCATGGCAACGATCCGCCCGCCCTTCCCCATGAGTTCCAGACGGTAACGTTGCTCGAAATACCGCATGAACGCTTCCACCCGATTGCTGCTCGGCGGGATGTGCCGCCCCACGACGACATCATGGTAAGGTTCGGTTCGGAACGCACCGGGTTCCATACGAAAGCGGCGGCCTGCCCCCTCGATCAAGAGCATAGCCTCCGGTGCCTCGTCGTAGAACGCGCGGTGCAACTCGTGCAGGAAATCTACCGAAGCAGGTTCCGGCAGAGATCCTTCCGCATAACAACGGTCAATCATCCTCTGGACATGGATATGCGCCCGCGCCTCGACCTGGAGATTGCGGCGTATTTCTTCGCCGTCCAGATCGTTTGCCAAAGCGCGTTCGATGTCGCGTGGCTTGGTGTTGTGGCCCTCAATCAGGTTCGAGTAGTAACAGTTCATCACCCGCACGAGGNNCTGTGGTCTGGGGATGCAGACGATGACCGAGCCGTTCCGACGCAGCGGTCAGGCTAGCGATGAGATCGGTAAGCGCGACCGGAAGTGTTTCGAGCAAGCAAGGCTCGATGCGATAGGGGCTTTCAAAGATTTTCGTCATGCCGGTCTTTACATTCTCTAACAGGCTGTTAAATAAATGATTATCTCACATCCTAATAGGATTATTGCCGATCTTTCTGCCGATCTCAAGTCTTTGCTTAACTCCCTGTTTTTTAGGCGTTTTGACGGCAACAGCGACAGGGCTGTTGCCGATCCCGACAAAGCCGCCTTGGTAGCGGTCATTACCATGATCG